>CAYZJY010000014.1:0-32664 GCA_964478995.1 uncultured bacterium | reverse complement strand
GATTTACCTTTTTTAGGAACCACATATTTTTCAATATCATTAGAAAATAAAATGAGACCAACTTTATCATTATTCTTTATGGCTGAAAAACCCAAAACCGAAGCAATCTCTGCGCCAAATTCATGTTTTAATTGATCTTGTGAACCAAATTCACCTGATTTTGAAATATCTACTATAAGATAAACAGTAAGTTCACGCTCTTCTTCAAATACTTTGATAAATGGTGATGAAGTACGTGCTGTAACATTCCAATCAATTAGCCGTATGTCATCTCCAGGTTGGTATTCTCTAACTTCTGAGAAGGTCATTCCTCTACCCTTAAATACAGAATGATATTCACCACCAAAAAGGTCATTAACCAATCCACGTGTTTGAATCTCAATCTGCTTCACCTTCTTAAGGATCTGCTTTGGAATCATATTAACTAGGGCACTTCTACAACTTCAAATAAACGTTGGATTACATCATCGGCTGTTAATTCTTCAGCCTCAGCCTCATATGTAAGAATTACTCTATGCCGGAGTACGTCATCACCTATATATCTTATATCTTCAGGAGTAATATAACCCCGGTGTTCTGTGAATGCTCGAGCCTTTGCAGCTCGTATTAGATTAATCGTTGCTCTAGGTGATGCTCCAAAATCAATTATGCCATCAAGATCATTTAAACCATAATTCTGAGGTTCTCGTGTGGAAAAGACAAGGTTTAGCACATAATCTTCGACCTTCTCATCTACATAAATATCTTGGATAATATTTTGTGCATCTAAAATTTCATCAGGAGTCACAACCGCACTTAATGTGGAAATATCCATCTTTTTCGTATTCTGCCTAAGTACCATTCTTTCAGAGTCTTTGTTTGGATAATTAACAATTAATTTAAACATAAACCTGTCTACCTGAGCCTCAGGCAGAGGATATGTACCCTCTTGCTCAATTGGATTTTGTGTCGCCATTACAAGGAACGGTTCATTTAATAAAAAGGTGTTTTCACCTATGGTAACCTGTCTCTCTTGCATAGCTTCTAATAATGCACTCTGGACTTTGGCAGGAGAACGGTTGATCTCATCTGCTAAAATTAGATTTGAAAAGATAGGGCCTTTTCTAGTATCAAAACTTCCTGTTTTTTGATTGTATATCAAAGTCCCTAATAGATCTGCAGGCAACATATCAGGGGTAAATTGAATTCTTTGGAAGTCTGTTTTAATCAATTTTGAAAGAGTTTTTACCATCAAGGTCTTAGCAAGTCCTGGAACGCCCTCTAGGAGTATGTGACCGTTTGACAACATTGATATCAAGATTTTATTAATTAACTCATCTTGCCCAATGATAACATCACTCATACCCTTTTTTAGATTATCTACAAAACTAGAAGATTTGGAGATACGTTCATTGATCTCTGTTAAACTAAAGTCATTCATTTTGCATTATCTATGATGTGATATGTTTTAACGCAGGAATTTCTTCAATACTCTTACCTAGATATTCTATCTCAAATTTTACAGATGGTGCTAATTCATGCTTGGGAAATCTCTTTAAAAAATCATCATACTCTATCTTGGCACTTTTTTCATCATTAATAATATTTGCATAGATATAACCAATCATAAATAATGCATGAGGCTCTTGATCAGAACCTGTATATTTTTCTAAAACCTTCCTATACTCCTGGATAGCAGTAGTAAAGTCACGAAAATCATTCATATATACATCGCCCAACATGTATTGTGCCTTAGATGCAAGTTCATGTTGGGGATATTTCCCAACCATATACATTAGATGATCCACAGCCTCTTTTAACAATTTTTGTTTACGAAGAGATTCTGCTTTATTTAGAATATATTCAGGAAAATCATCTATTTGAGCCTTGGCTTGTTCACCATGAACAGATTCAGCATATTTATTAAGCGTTTGTTGTAATGCATCATATCCACGTTCAGGATCATTTTTCCAGTTTAGGTAAATTGATGCAAGTTTGTATTGAGCCTTTGATGCCAAACTATCATTGGGGTGTTTTTTTAGCAATGTTTGTAAATCATTAATTGCCATGTCAACCTTACTATCTTTAATGTTTTTCTCAGATAATTCTATGAGTTCTTCTGGCGACTTGGTACAACTAATCATTAGTAACAATATTAATAAAACCAATATTTTTTGAGTTTTCATTATCTTCCTTTAATTAAAAGCTGCGAAAATTAATGCCTGTTAGTTAATACGAAAAGTATTTGCTCAAATCTTAAATGAAATTGAAACAAAAGAGTTCCATAATCCTTTGAATCTAAAATAGATTTTGTACCCCTAACTGTAATTTTTGTTTTTTCATATCACCAAGTTGAATTGCATAATCCAATCGTGCAGGACCAATGGGAGTGTCAATAGTAATCCCAATACCTGCATCCCATTTTAATTCTTGTTGAAGCAAATCTATTGTCAAATCATCTGAGAGCATACCTGCATCAGAGAAAATTGTAAGCCCAAATGATTTATAAATTTTCTGTCTGAACTCAAAATTAGTCATTAATCGAATTGTCTCACCATTCGGTTCGTTTCGTTCATTTTCGCTAAATCTCAACACCTCCCAACCTCTCATTGATGTACTTCCTCCAAGATAGAATTTTTCAAATGAGTAATCTTCATATTTCTCATCCCAATCCCATAATTTTCCAATCTGTACTCTCATAGCATATATTGAACCTTTGGATAAAGGCAGATATGAATGAATCGCTATATCTACTTTGGTATAGGCTCTAGAGCCACCAAAACCAGCTGATTTGATTAATCCATTAAATAACCATCCCTTTCTTGTAAATAATGGATCATCTTTTCTATCAATATTTAATTTAAAAGATACTGAGCGTTCTTGAATATTCTTCTCTGATGCATCAGCAAAATATTCCCAAAGTGACTTTGTCTCAATAAAAGATCTCCCTCTCAACCGGAAGCGTTGAGTTAAATTTGTTCCAAATCGATCTATTGACTCTTGATATTTTTGTTCTTCATATATGATAAATCTCTCATAATAGCCTGTTACTTTTGTAGGAAACCTTATTCCAAAAAACCAGTTACTTGATAGACTAACATCATATCTAAGACGAGGTGCTACAAAATCAACTTCTACAGGAAAACCAACCATTACTTTTGTAGAAAATTGCTTTGGCGAATTAAAGAAAGCACGATTTCGCCATTCTATCGTTGCACTAAATGCAGATAATTCAGGGGCACCTTCGGCAAAACTGATTGGATCATATCCACCACTTGAATTCCACTCTCTTTGCTTATACCTCCTCAATTCAATTACCATATTGACCAGCGAGTCAGAATCTGATATTTTTTCTGGAAAAATATTAGCTGTTGAAAAAATACCTATCTCCCTAAGATGTTTAGATGTTTTATCAATTTTTGATTTTGAATATAAATCTCCATGTTCATACTTTAATTCCCTTAACACGATTGAACTATCAATATTTCCTATTCTTTCTATTCTTGTTTTATTAATGTATATAAACTCTCCTTCATCAATATTTATATTTACTTTAACTGAATCTTTGATTTCATCTTTTATGTTAATCGATGCAAATAGTTTTCCAAGTTGGTGATATTCATTCTCTATTAAATATAGATTATCGTTTAATCCAACAGGGTCATATGGTTCATTGATCCTTAGGCCCAATAGTTTATTTATCTTCTTTTTAGATATCAAATCATTACCAGTTATATCAATATCTGAAAGATGATATTGTATACCCTCATTTATATCAAAAGTAATATCAGCATATTTATTTTCTTTGGATACATCTTCAATAGAATAAGATTCATTGATCTTGACATCTAAAAAACCCTTTGAATAATAATAGTTCTTTAAGGTAAGAGCGTCTAATCTTAACAAACGGGGGTCAAAATTTGGTCTTCGGAAAAAGAAATTAGGAGGACGTTGGCGTATAATAAACAATACCTCATTCCTAGATACATTCTCATTACCCCTTAGATATAGATATCTAATTAATGTTTGGTCATCTTGAGCAACAATAATACCTAAATATGGCAATAGCCATATAAATGCCTTAATTTTTTGAATCATAGATTAATATGCGTATCTGTAACGATATTTAAGGTTCAATTTACCTTCCTCATCCACATTACCAACCACAGAAAAATGTCTATTTAGTTTATATTCAACGCCTACTTGTGACTGATCCTGATTAAGAGAAAATGACCTTTTATAAGATAAATTTAAGAATGTTTTATCACTAATTTTTGTTTTTGTCGTTACTTCAAAATCTTCGTTAGCACCCTGAAAAAGACCTGCTGCTCCTGAAATATCTATGTCGTCGACAAAATTCATCATACCAATATTTGATTCTCTAAGATTTTTTTCCAATTGATTTTCCAAAAGGGTTCCGAGGATTGAAACAGTTTGATTACCAAAACCAGTTGAGGTCAATTCTTGATCCTCAAATCGTTTTCCCCAGGTTAATAATTCTAGAATATCACTTTCAGAAAACCCACTACCAGACTCTAAAATGATATCCAAATCATCAATGCCACCTTTCATACTAAGATCGATTCTCTCATCATCGATCATTGTATATGCACTGACATCAATACTTGGGTTGAATCCTTTATTATCAAAACTTACGATACCTTGGAGTTTTTCGAAGTAATCCTTATAGGAAAATACACTGCCATCTTCTACAATAATTTGTCCTCCAAAATCAATTTCTTGATTTCCGACTTGAGATAAATTCAATTCACCGATGACCTCAGCATCAATCTGAGAATTTCTAAAATATGATTTTCCTCTTAGAGGAATGTTAAGGTTATATGCCAAAACATTATCTTCTTCACCTTGTATTATTGTCCCCACGTCTTCGGTCGTAAACTCATAAAAAACCCTAGCCTCTGTCGTCTCGATCATACCATCAATGTAAACTGTATCTTTACCAGCGATTGTCAGGTCAAGATTGCTACTACCTGATATATCAAGAAATAGTAATTGAAATGATGCATCTTTAGCCTTTATTCTCAAGTCATAGTCGGGATTAAAAAATTCTGAGAAATCTATTTTACCTGTTATGCCAGTATTCTGCTTTGAAGGAGTAGCCTCTGTATATTGATAATTAAATAATAATGCTTTCAAATCATCAATCATTAATTGATTATTTTGCATCGTTCCTGAACCTTCGATTGAAGTAATGGGGTCACTCAATAATAGAGTATAGAGTCTGCCGTTTTCAATTTTGATTTTACCATTACGCTGTATATCACCTGCAATACCGCTCAATGACAACTCAATTTCAAAATTTCCTGATGCAGAATCCAAGTCTAAAATGTAAGGTGATAGAAAAGGTAAGGTCTTGATATTTGCATTAGCAACAAAATCAAATTTTTCATTTTCATTGAATTTACCAAATGCGGAAGAGCCTAAATTAAGATCAAAAGGAATTCTACCAGAGCCAGTTATTGAACCATCTTTAGTTACTGATATCGCTTGTTTAACATTAAAGATCTTTCCGTCATATTCACCTTTGCTATTAAAATTCCCAAGATTTACAAGGTCAAATGATGCATTAACTATATTAATATCATATTTAAATAGTGTTGAATCTAAAGTGCCTTTGAAATTCAAATTACCGGTGCCATTACCAGATATATTAAAAAATTTTGGAATAAATCTATGAACAAATTGCAAGGACAAATTAGAGAAATTTGATTTTAGAGATATGTTAGGTTGTCTTATTTTACTTTTTGTTATTGGAATGATTCCAGTCGCTTGGAGGCCCATAGACCCTTTCCGAGTCATTGAAATATCATCAATGTGTAACCTTCCATTCTTGTAAAGGCAAGAAAGCATCATCTCATCAAATGCCTCTTTCATATAAATCCCTTTTTTCAAAGAGAGATCGGCATCTACATTAAAATCATCTCCATCAAGTCCAATCCAAATCTCGCCAAATATCAAACCAGAAATTTTTAATCTATCATCATTCAAAAATTGAGTGAGAATTTGTGAATCAAAATTAGACATCTTGAATCTTCCTTCTGGATTATCACCACCAGAAATCACACCTTCCATCCGTCCATCATTGATATGAAATTCAAAGGGCTGAACATTGAAAACTGAATCTTGGAATAAAAAGTTTATTGGCCTTGAGTTTATAAGGTAGTTCTTTTCATAGGCTAACTGAATTCTATCAATCTCATAATTGCCATATCCATCAAAAACTCCAGATAACTGCAAGAAGTCATTTTCTGATTTGAAGTGACAGTTCTCTATTATAATTGATCGATTATCAATGATTGCATTTACAGTTCCACTATCAAAACTTCGATTTTTCCATATCCCTCTTCCCGCTTTTATATCAATAAACCCTGAAGTGGTAGTATCTTTAACTTCAATGTGGGAATTGAGTTCTATTGATTCAAGATCAAAATTACTTACGTTGACATTTTCACATATTAATTCAGCGGTGGCCGATGGGTTGTATAAATTTCCATATACCTTAAGATTACCTGTGGCCTTTCCTGAAACAAAATTTCCAGGTATGAAATTATTAATTAAATCAATATCAGCCTTTTCCATGTCAGTGTATAATTCTATGTTATTTGATGAAAAATCACCTTTACCATCCATCGTTAAATAACTATCTCCGACAAGCAACATCACAGGGTCAATTGTTGAAAGTACACTATCATCATATGCTAATTGTCCATGTATTGAAATTTCCCCCTGATCAAATAATTTAGATTCAACTATTTCTAATGTCATATTGATCAAATCCAATGCCCCATCATCTGTCAGACCTGCATCCATTATGAATAAACCAGACATTTGTGTAGTTTTTTGATTATTCATCCAACTAGAAAGATCAAGATTTTCTAGGTTCATATAACAGTTTAATCTTTCATCCTCATCCCATATACCAGTAATCAAAAGATTTGAATTTTCACCCTCTAATGCAAGTTTATTTAAAACCCATAAATCCTCTTTTTTATTAAAATTAAAATTGCCCAGCATATCAAGCCCTATTTCATTCTCAAGAGCCAATTGACCATTAAAATATTCAAAATCAGATTCAAAATTAAATTGACCTGTAAATGTAGAAAATTTTGTCTTCATAGGAGTTCTACTAAATAATTCTTTTGGAAAACTAAACTGAGGAACATTGATGGTACCTCTTAAATTGGTATTTTTTCTATCAACTAAGATATTGCCATTAATTGGTAGACCAAATAATTCACCATTGAGATCTTCCAAAAAATAAGATTCATCATTATAACCCATTTTTAAACTATTAAACTCACAAGCTAAACTGATATTATCATCAAAAGAAACCTTAACTAAATCACAATTTAATGTCGGGTGTTTTATTCCATTGAATTCGCCTCCAACCAGTATATTCAATCCATAATTTTCATTATTAATATATGTCTCTACTTTAGCATCAATAAAAAATGATTTTATATGGAATGGAACATTAATTGAAATTTCACTTTTTCTTTCCTTCATATTTGAGGCAATATCATTTTCATAGATGAGATCTAAACCTTCTATTGCAAGTAGATCTAAAACATCATCTCCAAATATCGAAGAAAAAACTCCAATGTTAAATGAAATCTTTTTTACTTTTACCATTGATTTATTATCGTGAAAAAATTCAATATTGTCCATAATAATAGTACCAAAAATATGACCTGAGATATTTTGGATTTTGACACTCCATCCATAGGAATCTATTTTTTTTCTTATCATTGATCGGGCATAATCATCCCATATCTCTACTCGATTCAAAAGCATCACTATACAGATGATGATGGATAGAGTTGCCAGAAGATATTTTTTACGTTTTTGCATCATGGGGACGTTACAATATGAACTTGAATTTAGGAAGCGAGTTCCATATAAAAAAAAAGCGCTTAAATAAGCGCTTTTTTATAGTTAAAAAGTTATCAATCCACTACTTCAAAATCAGCATCCTCTATCTCTCCTTCTTTTTTCTTTTCATTGCCAGAAGATTTTTCATTAGAAGAAGGTTCAGAAGATTGCTCAGTTCCCTGATCTGAAGCATCATACATTTTTGATGCTAATGTGCCCCATAAAGCATTTAATGCATCCATTGCAGACTTAATATCATCTACATTTCCACTATCTTTTGCTTTTTTAAGTGAATCTAAATTATCATTTAGATTATTTTTTTCATTATCATCGAACTTATCATTATGCTCATTTATATTCTTTTCAGTTTCATATATCAAATGTTCTGCCTGATTAATCAAATCAATTTTTTCTCTTTTTTCTTTATCCTCACCTTCATGTTTTTTTGCATCATTGACCATTTTATCAATCTCAGAATCAGACAGTCCACTTGAAGCCTCAATTCTAATGCTTTGCTCTTTTCCAGTTGCCTTATCCTTTGCATTAACATTCAATATTCCATTTGCATCTATATCAAATGTGACTTCTATTTGTGGAATACCACGAGGTGCTGGAGGAATATCAGCAAGATGAAATCTACCAATGGTCTTATTATCAGATGCCATCTCTCTCTCTCCCTGAAGAACATGAATCTCTACAGTAGTTTGATTATCAGCAGCAGTACTAAAGACTTGGGATTTTTTAGTTGGAATAGTCGTATTCCTTTCAATTAGATTGGTGGATACTCCACCAAGTGTTTCTATACCTAAGGATAAAGGTGTTACATCCAATAGTAAAATATCATCAACATCTCCAGATAGCACACCACCCTGTATTGCTGCTCCTAAAGCAACGACTTCATCAGGGTTCACGCTTTTATTAGGCTCTTTACCAAATATCTCTTTAACCTTATCTTGAATTTTTGGTATCCTTGTCGAGCCACCTACAAGAATCACTTCATCAATCTCGGACTTAGATAGGCCTGCATCTTCTATGGCTTGAAGACATGGTTTTGTTGTTCTTTCAACTAAATCTTTGACCAATTCTTCAAATTTTGCTTGCGATAATGTAAGATTTAAATGTTTAGGTCCTGATGCATCTGCCGTGACAAATGGTAAATTTATATCTGTCTGTTTTGAGGAAGACAATTCTTTCTTTGCAGTCTCTGCGGCTTCCTTTAATCTTTGCAATGCCATTGGGTCTTTTTTTAAATCAATGCCATCCGATTTATTAAATTCATCAGCAATCCAATCAATGACCTTCTGATCAAAATCATCGCCACCAAGATGTCCATCCCCATTGGATGATTTAACTTCAAATACACCATCCCCTAACTCTAATATTGAAATATCGAATGTGCCACCACCCAAATCAAATACAGCAATTTTTTCGTCCTTTTTCTTGTCTAGACCATAAGCCAGAGATGCTGCAGTAGGCTCATTTATAATACGTCTTACATTTAATCCTGATATTTTACCTGCATCCTTGGTTGCCTGTCTTTGAGAATCATTAAAGTATGCTGGTACAGTGATAACAGCATCTGTAACCTTTGTACCTAGGTATTCTTCAGCCTGTTGTTTTAATTTTTGTAATACCATTGCAGAAATTTCAGGGGGTGTATATTTTTTATCACCGACTTTAACTACACAAGCGTCACTTGAATTTTTATCAACCTTGTATGGTACTTCAGATATCTCTGTATCAACTTCATTAAACATTCTCCCCATAAAACGCTTAATAGAAAAAATAGTATTTTCAGGATTTGTGACTGCCTGGCGCTTTGCAGTTTGACCAACTAAACGTTCTCCATCTTTTGCAAAACCAACAACTGATGGGGTAGTACGGCCGCCTTCTGGACTAGTAATAACAGTAGGCTCACCACCTTCCAATACTGCAACACATGAATTCGTTGTACCTAAGTCAATCCCTATAATTTTACTCATACTATTTCTCCAATTTCGCTAACATAGATAAAATAATCGTAATGAATTAAGGAATTGCAAGGAATATACCAGTTAGAATAATGAATAATAATGACAGACTATAATATAATAATAAGCCTATTTGGCATAGTTTTAGTTAGAAGGAAAATTAGGAAATCTTTTTCTTGGATTTCGGGACTCCATTATAATCAAATACAATTTGATCTTTTATTGCTTTTACCCTAATCGTCATACCCTCTGTATATGCATTTTTTAAAAGCATTTCAGATATGGGATCCTCAAGTGTTTTCTGTATTTCGCGCCTTAAAAGTCTTACGCCATACTTGGGGTCATATCCTTTTTTTGCAAGAAATTTCTTGGCTGATTTATTTAATCTTAACTCAAGACCAAGTTTTGATAGGTTTTGTACAAGGTCTGATATCTGAAGATCAATAATATCATAAACATTTTCTTCACTAAGTTGATGAAAAACAATCGATTCATCTATCCTATTGACTAGTTCTGGTGAAAATAAATCTTTTACATTTCCTAGCACTCTCTCTTTCATTTTGAGATATTGCTCTCCATCTTTTTTACTCCCAAAACCAAATCCATTATTCTTCAAGTCTTTTGTTCCAATATTAGATGTCATAATTACTATTGAATTTCTAAAATCAACTTTCCTACCGAGTCCATCTGTAAGTACACCTTCATCAAAAACCTGAAGTAACACATTAAATAGATCGGGGTGGCCTTTTTCAATCTCATCTAATAAGATAACGGAATAAGGATTCCTCCTCACTCTTTCAGTAAGTTCACCGCCTTCTTCATATCCTACATATCCAGGTGGCGCACCTATTAAACGTGATAAAGAAAATCGTTCTGTATATTCAGACATGTCTACTTTCACAAGTGAATGAGTATGTGGGAATAGGTATCTTGCCAAACATTTTGCAAGTTCAGTTTTACCTACTCCCGTAGGTCCAAGAAACAAAAATACACCTATGGGCCTATTTGGATTTTTTAAGCCAGTTCTTGAACGTCTGATTGCATTAACAAGGCTTGTAATTGCCTCAGCCTGGCCAACAATATAATTACTTAATTCATTGTTTAAATGCAATAATCGTTGACTTTCCGATTCTGCAACTTTTGATAGTGGAATACCTGTCATTAAAGAAACAACATCTGCTATGGTTTCAGAATCAATTTCTACAAGATTATTGCCTTCCTTATCTTGCCAATTTTTTTGTGCCTTGGATAATTTTGTTAATAATTTTCTTTCTTTATCCCTTAGTTCTGCCGCATCCTCAAATAATTGTGCAGATACTTTGCTCTCTTTTTGTTCTCTTATATTTTGAACATCAAACTCAATTTTCAAAATACTTTTCGGAACTTCTAAATTATACATATGAGCCCTCGCACCTGCTTCATCCATTATGTCAATTGCTTTATCGGGAAGAAATTTATCTGATATATACCTTTCAGATAGATTAACACATTCTTTTATTGCATTATCTGAATATTTAACCTTATGGTGGTCTTCATATTTTTCTTTTAGACCATTTAGTATATCCATTGATTCTTTAATTGATGGTGGATTAACAGTTATTTTTTGGAATCTTCTATCTAATGCACCATCCTTCTCAATAAATTTCCTATATTCATCTATTGTAGTAGCACCAATGCAATGTATGTCTCCCCTTGCTAAGGAAGGTTTGAACATATTTGACGCGTCTAATGAACCTGATGCCCCACCAGCACCAACGATAGTATGTAATTCATCAATGAATATAATGACATTATCACTCATCTCTAATTCTACCATAAGGCTTTTTAATCGTTCCTCAAACTGCCCTCTATATTTTGTTCCTGCAACAATTGCAGCAAGGTCTAATGATAGAATCCTCTGATTATGGAGAATTCTAGGAACAGTTTTTCGAATAATTCTTTGAGCCAAACCTTCTATGATTGCAGTTTTACCTACTCCTGGCTCACCAATTAAAACTGGATTATTTTTTTTCCTGCGAGTTAGAATTTGTGCAACTCTTTCAATTTCATTTTCTCTTCCAATAACGGGGTCCAAACTACCTTTTCTTGCTAGTTTAGTTATATCCCTAGAAAAATGGTCTAGCGTAGGTGTCTTACTTTTCATAGATACTTCTGTAATATTATCTTGTTCAGTCAATGGCTCATTACTTTCATCAGATGAAATAAGGTCACTTACTGTATCATAGTCAAAAGAAAATGATTTCAATATATCACTAGCAATTCCTTCAGTTTCAAGAAGTAATGCTAATAATAAATGCTCATCATCTGCCGTTGACTCACCGCGTGTTGATGCCTCGCTAAAAGCATTTCGTAATATTCTCTCTGCCCTTCTCGTAAGTGGTAAATGCCCCAATGTCATAGTGCCACCGGATGTTTTAATCATATCCTCTATCATAGTGATCATTTCATTAAAATCGATGTCAAACACATCTATGATTTTTTTTGCCAATCCAGATTTTTCTTTTAATATCCCTAACAATAGGTGTTCTGAACCAACGTAACTATGCCCCAGTCTTATGGCTTCTTCTTTTGACTGCTTAATTATTGATTGGACTCGTTTTGAGAAATTCTTTTTCATTTAATAATAATTATTGATGCAATAATCCATTTTCAATAGTGTATTGCCTATTGCCTATTTCAGCAATGTCAGGATTATGTGTGGTTAATACAATTGTCTGTTCGAAATCTCTGTTTATTTGGCATAAAAGGTCAACGAGTTTTATCGAATTTTTTTCATCTAAGTTGCCCGTTGGTTCATCTGCAAATAGCACATTGGGTTTGTTAATAATTGCTCGAATAAGGGCTACTCTCGACCTCTCTCCACCTGATAATTCACTTGGGAAATGGTTCATTCTTTCCATTATTCCAAGAGTCCCAAAAAGATCTATGGCATAGTCTTCCATATCCTCCTTTTTACTGATCCATACTGGCATCATCACATTATCCAATGCTGTGAATTCTGGAAGCAAATGGTGAAATTGGAACACAAAACCAATCTTCTTATTTCGAAATAATGACAACTCCTCTTCATTTAATTTATTTATATCATTGCCCATAAACATAATGGTACCAGAATCAGGTTTATCTAGAGTTCCTAAAATGTTTAGTGCGGTAGTTTTTCCACATCCTGATTGACCAGAGATTGTAATTATATCTCTTTTATTAACTTTCAGGGAAAAATCTTTTAAGACCTGTAAATTATTTTGACCATTATGATATGATTTGCAAACATTAGTTGCATCAAGAATCACTTCACCCATTGTATAGCCTCTATAATATTTAATTTGGATAATTTTCGACCAGAAAAATATGATCCAGACAATATAAAGCCAAATGATAGGACTAGCACAAGAATTATGTCTTTGAAATAAATCAACATTGGCAAAGATTCAATAAAATATACTGCGTTGGGTAATGGAATTATTGAAAATTTTCTTTGAATTATGATAATAAGAATTCCAAAAATAAATCCAACAAATACACCTATGCCTGCCCTTTTAAATCCTAATTTCATTATTATCTTAATAATTGAATACTTTGAAGCCCCCATTACCCTAAGGATTCCAATTTCTCTCATTTTTTGCATAGAAATTAGTGTAAGGTTTGCTACAAGGTTAAAAACTGCAACCAGAAATATCAAGCATAGGACAATAATCGTACCGTATCGTTCCATTTCCATTGCGTTAACCAATGATCTATTTTGATCATCCCAAGATAAAACTATTTTTTCTGGATCAATTATTTTTTTGATATTTGTCTTAATATCATCAACTGAATAATTTTTATTTATTCTTATATCATATCCATCAATATTATTTTTCCTTTTGAATATGACTTTTCCATCATTTAAAGTGGTAAAGATAAGTTGATCGTCATAATCAAGTAACTTTGTTGAAAAAATTCCACTTATCATAAAAATTTTTTTCTTTGGGATTGATAGACCTATAGTATGGTCAATCGGGCTGTACACAGTTATCTCATCACCTAAGTCCCTGTCCAATCTATATGCCAAATCTTGTCCAATAACTACTTCACCAGATTTTGGTAAAGATCCGCGAAGAAAAAAATCATAAAACAACTGCATTATATCTTGATCAACGGCTTTTATTAAGGCAACTCTTTTATTATCTTCACTTTCTAACACCGCTCTTCTCTCCATAAATGGCATTATCAATTCTATGCCATCTAATTTTTCCCATTTCGGTTCTATATTTCCATCATATACTCTGATATCTCCTTCAAAACCTTTTAATTTTTTATGGACAAGTGCTTCGAATCCATTCATCACAGAGATTGAAATAATTATTGCAAAACAACCAACTCCCATCCCTAGCATAGAAAAAATACCTAAGTATCGTGCATAACCTTTTGAGTAATCATAGAACCTATTAGAAATTATTCTTTCCCAATTCATTCATACCTCAAGGCAGTAGCAGGTTTCAAAGCCGATAAAAACCTAATTGGTAAAAGAGATACAATAAGTGATAAAAAAAATGACATCAGTAGTATAAAAAGAAACATAACATAATCAAAAGAAAATGGAATTTGATCCATAAAATAGATATCTGCTGGGATTTCTAGAATGCTATATTTCAACTGAATCATTATGAATACAATAGATATGCACCCTCCAATCAATCCACCGATAAGTCCAATAAAACCGCCTAGTAAAATAAATACATTCCTTAGCATGGATTTGGGTGCTCCTTGTGCAAACAAGATACCTACTTGATTTGTTTTCTCAATGATTATCATTGTTATTGCAGCAATGAGGTTTACTATTCCAACAAGAGCAATTAATCCAAACATAATATAAGCAGGCCATTGTTGTACAGAGATCCATTCAAATAATAAAGAATGTTTTTCCTTCCATGTTTCAAAATAAAAAGGATATTTAACCTCTAAATTGAAATCAGACGGAAGAATACCATTTAAAATGAGACCTGAAACTTCATTTTCATCTAAGGAAAACAGGGATCTTGAATCATTAATTGAAATATAGGCCAAAGACTTATCATATTCTTGTAGACCCGAATAGTAAATTGCACTTACAGTAAATGGTTTTATTCTTGGGATATTTGAAAGTGGTCCTCCAGCAGATAGTCCCTGTAAGTAGATCCTGTCATTGACCTTAATATCTAGAGAAGAGGCAAGCCCCTTTCCAATAATAATATTGCCATTATTGATCTTTGTCCTTGAAGTCTTAGAAACAATATTAGGGAGGACTTCTATCCCCTCAATAACCACGCCTTCTGCCTTGGAACCAAATCTTATCAAAGCCATGTCCTTAACAAATGGAGAAAATTCTCCTGGTATATCGTTTATTAATGATTTGATAAAGGGATCTGAGACATTAAAAGACCTTCCAAAAATATTACCTATTCTACCTTGTCCATCAAAATTTGATAATTTTTCTGATATTGTATTTTCAAAACCTTGGATTATGCTCGCAGTAAGCATAAGCGAAGTAACACCTATTGATAAACCACCAATGGCAAGCCAACTAGCATAAGAAGAAAAACTACTCGTACCTCGAAAAAATAAAAAACGTAATGAGAACCTAAGACATAAAGGTATTTTCAAGTTGACTCAGATCTAAGGGTTGGAAATAAAATCACATCCTTAATCCATCGATTGCCTGTAAGCAGCATTACAAGTCTATCAATACCAATGCCAACACCTCCTGTTGGAGGCATACCACATTCCATGGCTTGAATAAAATCCTCATCTATTGGTTGTGCCTCTTCATCACCTAATTCCTTAAGCCTTGCTTGGTCTTCAAGCCGATTCCTTTGATCGACAGGATCATTAAGTTCAGAAAATGAATTCGCAACCTCAGATCCACCTATGAATAACTCAAACCTCTCGACAATATCTTTACTGCCATCTCTTTTTGTCTTTGCTAAAGGTGATATAGATTTAGGATAATCAATTACAAATGTTGGATTAATTAATTTAGGCTCAACTAGATTACTCATTAAAGCATCTATTAATTGCCCAGTATTTGAATCTTTTTGAATTTCAATATTATTGTCATCACAAATTTTAAAAAGTTCATTTTCATCCAGCATAGATATGTCGGAACCAATAGCATCTTCTAATAACCCATAAAATGTTTTTTCTTCAAATTTATTAGTTAGGTCAATATCATAGTCTCCCCATTTAATATTTAGATTACCTATTTTTTTGGCAGCATTTCTAATAATATCTTCAACCAAAATCATACAATCCCTATAATCTGCATAAGCCCAATAAAACTCTAGCATTGTAAACTCTGGGTTATGACTTCTATCCATTCCTTCATTTCTGAAATTTTTGGACATTTCATAAACTTTTTCAAAACCACCAATTATTAACCTTTTCAAATATAATTCATCTGCTATGCGTAAAAAAAGAGTTTGATCTAAAGCATTGTGATGTGTGGTAAAAGGTCTAGCATTAGCTCCACCGTATATTGGTTGTAATACTGGTGTTTCCACTTCTAAAAATCCCTGATTATCTAAACTATTTCTTATTGTTCGAATAATAACAGATCGCTTTTGGAATGTTTCTTTCACTTCAGGATTTAAAATTAAATCTATGTGCCTATTTCTATATCGTTGTTCTTTATCAGAAAATGCATCATATACTTTCCCATCTTTTTCTTTTACCACTGGTAAAGGTCTGATACTCTTTGCAAGTATACTTAGTGAGTTAGTTTTTATTGATATTTCTCCCGTCTTTGTTTTAAAAACCTCTCCATCAACTCCAATAAAGTCACCAATATCCAATAATTTAAAATTAGAATATGATTCATCACCGATATCATCTCTTCGAATAAAAATTTGTATCCTACCTTTAGCATCCATTAATTGTGCAAAAGAGGCCTTACCCATCTTTCTTAATGCCATTATTCGTCCTGAAACGACTACTTTTTTTCCCTCATGTTCAGCATAATCTAAAATTATTTCATTACTAAAATGAGTTGGCTCGAATTTTGGAGGATAAGGGTTGATGCCATTATTTTTAAGAGACTCTAATTTTTCAATCCGAAAGTCCATAATTTGTTTTAAACTTTTTTGTTGATCTGACATACTCTATTCCTCTAAAATATCTTTTTTGTTTTAATTGTGGTTAATAAATATGAACGCATAAACTGATCAAGACTACCATCCATAACCGCTTGTGTATTACCATTTTCTAATTTTGTTCTATGATCTTTAACAAGTTGATAGGGATGGAATACATATGACCTAATTTGACTACCCCATCCAATATCTAATTTTTGATCTTCTAATTCTTTATTCTTTTCTTTTTCTTTTTCGAGTTCTAGTTGATATAATCTTGACTTTAAGATTTTCATAGCTTGATTTTTATTTTTATGCTGAGATCGTTGATTTTGACATTGAGCAACAATACCAGTGGGTATATGAGTAATGCGCACAGCAGAGTCAGTCTTATTGACATGTTGCCCTCCTGCACCACTTGCTCTATATGTATCTATTCTTAAATCTGATTGGTTTATGTCAATCTCAATATCATCTTCCAGAGCTGGATATACAAATACCGATGCAAACGAAGTATGTCTTCTACTATTTGTATCAAATGGAGATATTCTTACCATACGGTGTACGCCAGCCTCACTTTTAAGTAATCCAAATGAAAAATCTCCTTTCACCTCAAACGTTACATCCTTTATACCAGCCTCATCTCCAGGTTGAAAATCCATGACATCCAATTTAAAATCCTTTTTCTCAGCCCATCGTGTATACATTCTGTAAAGCATTTGAGCCCAGTCTTGGCTCTCTGTGCCCCCGGCTCCTGGATGAATTGAGACTATTGCATTCTGTATGTCTTCAGGTCTTCCCAGAGTTAATTTAATCTCTACTTCATCTATAATACTTTTATATGCCTCAAGTTCAATTTCAATTTCACTTATGTCTGCTTCTCCAACTTCTGCAAATTCTAATAAAATTTCCATATCGTCATGACGACGGGAAAGGTCTTCCCAAAGTTGAATCTCTTTTTCAATAATTGATATTTTTCTTAAAACTTTTGAGGCATTCTGGTTATCACTCCAGAAATCTTTATCTGATGATTTTTTTCTTAACTCTTCTAATATTTTAGATTTACTATCCAGGTCAAAGATACCTCCTAATACCGAGATCTTTCTCTTTCGCTGAATTAAATTGCTCTTTAAAGTCACTTAACTCCATTGAAAAATTTACTTAAATGAGCAGCCCCGTATTAGGAGTAATTATAAAATTAATCTCCAGAGGAAATAAATAATCTCTCATTTAGATAGCGCCTTAACTTCATCTCATCCATCTCTAGATTGGTAAAGCGACCATTTTCTGCAGTTGATATAGTGCCCCGTTCTTCTGAAACAATAACAACTATTGCATCTGATTCTTCTGTTATTCCAAGAGCAGCACGATGTCTAGTTCCCATCTCAGGTAATATCATTTGGCTTTCAGTTAGTGGAAGTATGCAACCTGCAGCCTCTATTAATGTATTTTGCAATATAACAGCACCATCATGTAATGGAGAATCAGGATTGAATATGGATAACAACAATGGGGCGGAGACCTCTCCCTTTAATTGAACACTTGCTTCCTTATATGATCTAAGTCCTGTTTCTCGTTGAATAACGATCAATGCGCCCCACTTCTTTGCAGATAATTGCAATGAAGCTTCTACAATTGCCTCTAATGATCTAGATGTACCCATTTTAAAAATTCTTTGAAAAAATCGTGTTTGCCCCACATATATCAGCAAACGTCGAATCTCTGGTTGAAATAATATAACAAAAGCCACTACCCAAACAGTTTGGAACTGGTTTACCAACCAAGACATTGCACTTAATCCAAAAGAATTAAATATAAAGGATGATATCAGGAGGATGACAAGTCCAACTAACATTTGTCCTGCACGTGTATCCTTAAAATATTGATACACTTTGAAAAATACCCAAGTAACAAGGATAATATCAATCAAGTCAATAAAAGTGACTGTTAAGAACCCTAATTTGAAAAGTGTCATTTCGCAGTCCTTATTTTGTCAACTATTGTCACAACTCTCTTAATTTCTTTAACATCATGTACTCTTACAATTCTTGCTCCATTCATAATGCCCGCTGTAACTGCAGCAGATGTGCCATCTATTCTATCTTCAATGGGTAGATTAAGAGTTTTACCAATAAATGATTTTCTACTGGGACCAATCATAATTGGGAATCCAAACTTAGTAAATTTATTTAAGTTGGCAATTAACTCAAAATTATGCTGAATTGTTTTTCCAAAACCTATGCCGGGGTCTAAAATAATCAATTTTTCCTTTATCCCTGATTCGATAGCCAATTTAATCTTTTCAATGAAAAAGGAAGAAATATCATTAATTAAATCTTCGTATATTGGATTGGATTGCATATTTCTTGGATTTCCTTTCATATGCATAATAATTACTGGGACTCCCAATTTTGCAGCAGTCATTGACATGCTTCCATCAAACGATAGACCACTCACATCATTAATTATATTTGCACCAGCCTTTATAGCTTGTTCTGCAACTGGCGATTTCATTGTGTCTATTGAAATTAATGTATCTGGAAATTTTGAACGAATACTCTCAATGACAGGAACTACTCTTTTTAATTCTTCTGAATCTGATACTCGAACTGCACCAGGCCTCGTAGATTCACCTCCAACATCAATAATATCTGCACCATCCTCAATCAATTTACAAGCATAAGCCATTGCTTTTTTTGCTTTATAATACTTTCCTCCATCACTAAAGGAATCAGGGGTCACATTGACAATTCCCATAACCAATGTTTTACGCTTAGGATTAGCACACCAAGTTTGGAAAGATTTTACCATTGAATCTTAGTTGTATTGATTTAAGATTTTATATCCGCTTTTTTAGGTTTAGGTGAGTTTGATTTTGATTTAATATTATTATTTGTTTTGGCAGAGTGATTATTGGAGTCTTTTTTATTTGCATAACGACGTCTTTGCCTTTTCCGCCTTTTTTGAGACGATCTTCCATTTAATGCTCTGGTCAATTTTTCTCCATTCAAAATCTTTTCTAAGTCATTTGAATCAATTGTCTCATACTTTAATAGTTCTTGAGCCATTCTATGAAGAATATCTATATCTTTTCTAAGGATTTCATCAGCATGTCTTTGAGATTCTCTTACAACTCGTGAAATCTCTTCATCAATCATTCTAGCAGTTACCTCGCTATAATCTCTATGTGATTGAATTTCTCTCCCTAAAAATACCTCTTCATTTTTTTTCCCAAAAGTCATAGGACCAAGAAGGTCACTCATTCCCCATTCCGTAACCATCTTTCTCGCTATCTGAGTGGCCTGCTCAATATCATTACCTGCTCCGGTTGTCATTTGATTAAATATCAGCATTTCAGCACTCCTACCACCCATTAAGATTGCTAAACGACCTTCAACAAAATCTCGTGTATAGCCATGTTTCTCATCCATGGGTAACTGCATCGTTACACCCAAGGCACGACCTCTTGGGATAATAGTAATCTTATGAACAGGATCGGCACCTTTCGTTCTTATTGCGACCAAGGCATGGCCAGCTTCGTGATAAGCGGTAACCTCTTTCTCTTCATTAGATAGAATCATGCTTTTCCGCTGAACTCCCATCATAACCTTGTCTTTTGCCTCTTCAAAATCATCCATGTCAATAGATCTTTTTCTTTTCCTAGCAGCAAGCAGTGCAGCCTCATTGACAATATTTGCGATGTCAGCACCAACCATGCCTGGAGTTCCTTTCGCCAAAGATTCTAAATTTACCTTCCTATGATTCACAATGACCTTTTTAGTATGGACCTTAAGAATTCCAAGTCTACCTTTCACATCAGGTACATCAACAACAATCTGCCTATCAAATCTTCCAGGCCTAAGCAAAGCCGGATCTAGAACATCTGGACGATTTGTAGCAGCAATCACTATCACATTTTGCGCATTATCAAATCCATCCATCTCTACTAATAGAGCATTTAATGTTTGTTCTCTTTCATCATGGCCACCACCTATTCCAGCTCCTCTTTGGCGACCTACTGCATCCATTTCATCTATAAATACTATGCATGGTGAACTTTTTTTTGCTTGGTCAAATAGATCTCTAACCCTAGAGGCTCCTACGCCAACAAACATTTCGACAAAATCAGCACCACTTAAACTATAAAATGGTACAGCGGCTTCGCCAGCAATTGCTCTTGCAAGTAAGGTTTTTCCAGTACCTGGAGGGCCAACCAATAATGCACCTTTTGGTACTTGAGCACCAAGTTTTTGGAATCTTTTTGGATTTTTTAAAAAGTCAATTACTTCTTTCAATTCTTCTTTTGCTTCCTCACATCCAGCCACATCCTTGAATGTCACTCGGGGTTGGTCTGATGTCCATAATGCAGCTCTACTTTTACCAAATTTAAAAATCCCCCCAACGCCACCTGCTCCACCTTGCATTCTTCGAATCATAAAAAACCAAAATCCCAACAAAAGTATCCAAGGTAGCATATTTAATAGATATCCTGTCCAATCAATTGTTTTTTCCTTAAAAGTATATTCCAGACCTGCGGCATCCCACTCTTGAGTATTTTCACGATCAATAAAGGGAAGGGTGAGTTTGAAATGTGTAATATCATTTAGTGTTGTGCCTACAGGCGTATCAAGAGACTGCGGAAGTTTAAATTCACCATGAAAGACATCACCCATAATCACACCTTTCTGTATATCTCCATTTTCTAGATATTTTCTATATTCAGTATATTCAATTTCAATTTCCTTTTTTCCAGCTTGTGTAAGCAAGTTTGAAATATAAACAGCACCAAAAACTATGATGAGCCATATGAAACTTGTTTTCATTGCTCTTTTCCAATCAAAGTTATCTTGTTGATTTTCTTTTTTTGGTGATTCTTTTTCTTTATTTGAGTTCTGATTTTTATTAGCCATTACTGCCTTTGGTTATCAGAGCCACTAGGAACATAATATATTCCATTTAAATGCCTCATTTTTTGATTATAATCAAGTCCATATCCTACAACAAATTCATGGGGAATATCAAACCCTATAAAGTCAATTGGAAAATCAATTTTTTCTATTCTTGGTTTTTGTAATAATGTTGCAATTGCAATAGATTTCGGTTTATCACCATTAAGCCTTTCTCGCAGATATTTCATGGTTAGACCAGTGTCAATGATATCTTCTACAAGAATGACATCTCTATTTTTAACCTCTAAGGATATGTCTTGTAAAAGTTGAATACTTCCTGAAGACTTTTTTCCATTATAACTATGAACTTTAATAAAATCAATTTCACAGTCTACATTTATTTCCCTTATAAGATCAGCCAAAAAAATAAAACTACCATTTAAAACTCCAATAAAAATAGGATTCTTATTTCTATATCTATCTGATATTTCCTCTCCCATATCGCTAATACGTTTTCTTATGTCTTTGGCTGAATATAGCCTAACTAAATCCTTAGTCAGTTTTATCATAATGATATCAGATTTCTAGATAAAATTGCAATTTTTTTGGTATTCTTTGTAATCTTTGCCCAATCTGATATTCTTTTTCCACAAACCCAAACAATCTTTCCATCGGCTGTCAAGACACTTTGAGATTCTTTCTCCACACGGTCAACTTTTTCATTTATCAAGAAATCACTTATTTTTTGGCGGCCATTCATTCCAAGTGGTTGGAATGTATCACCTTCTTCCCATAATCTAATTTCAAGTCGGGTATCTCGTAATTTTGACCAATCTAAAGTTTCCTTGTCTTTATTCCTTGATGCGTTAATGTTCTTGTCACCTAATTTCAATAAATATTGATAATTATTATGGAAAACTGGAGTGTCCAAATACAGTTTTACTGATTCCTTCTTTACAATATTTGACAACTGCTGAATTATAAACGTATCTCTATCATTTAATATTCTCCAACCATTATGCAAAAAATGAAAATCTCCAGTAGTACTTTTATCCAAAAATTGATTTAACATTAATATTGAATGTTTTGACCATTGAACGTTTCCTTCTTCGGTTAACAACTGAATTAATCTGATTCTTATAATATTAGGATTGTCTCTTAATATATTTATTGGAAATTTAATTTTTTCATTTTTTGTTTCTAAACTAGGAAAAATAAACTTCAAAATAAGATAATCAAGACCATCTCTCCATTCTTTAAAATATTTGGAAGATTTTGATATACCATTTATTACTTCAGGCGACTCTTTTTCCCAAGGCATCAATATGTTTTGGCGTAAAAAATTCCTTGGAATGGTAGTATCCAAATTTGTTAAATCTTCGCAATATTCATATCCTACTTTTTTTGAAAAATCCTTGATCTCTTTTTTTGAAAACTCAAGCATGGGACGTAGTACTTTATCACGTTCTTTGGCAATACCCCTTAATCCAGTCACTCCTGCTTGGCGAGATAAATTCATCAATATGGTTTCAACTTGATCATTGCTGTGATGTGCTGTCATTATCCATTTGCATTCTTTTGTATCAATAATATCATTCAAAAAGGAATAGCGTTCTTTTCGTGCCCACTCTTCAATACTATGATTTTTATTTCTATTTTTTGGTTCTAGGGACTTTTGATAGAATGGTACTCTCAATTCATCACATAGATCTTTTACAAATCTTTCATCATGATCACTTTCTGTTCGGATTTTATGGTTTACATGTACTACAACTAAATTAAAATAATCAAGTTCATGGAGTAGTAAAAGAAGAGTGATCGAATCTAAACCACCAGAGACTGATACAATAACACGATCACCTTTTGATAATTCTGGAAATGTATTTATTTGATCTTGAAATTTTTTATAAAAGAGACTGTTTTTAATTAGGGATTTGTTCACATTTATCAATTCAATTTAATAGGTGAATATTTTGTTCCATTACAAATTTCAAATAATGTTGAAAAATAAATGTGATAAGCACTGGATCTTATCTTCATATGAGCGAGGATAAAGAACCCATTCTGCCGCAGAAATAGAACTAAGAATGGAATTTCCATCTTGCGGAGTAAAACAAAAACCTGATACCTCATGCTCATCAGCAACATTTAAAGACTGTTCAATAACTACAGTTTGATTCATTATTCTACCATAATGTCCATGATCTCTACCAAAAGAAAATACCGTACTTGTCAAGTCCTTGGTTGTCATGGCAATACAATCATTATTATGCAATTTTTCCTTTACTTCATTAATCGTAGTTGGCTCTTTTAGTTTAAGATTAAACCACAAAATATGCATATACTGGCTATTTACTTTCATCGCTGATGAAAAAAGATTAAGATTCATTCCTAGAGTTGAAAATAACCCAGCAGCATCTGCTGCATGATGAGTACCATATTTCTCATTAGTATGCTGATTCACTTGAGGAGAGGGTATGAAATTTTCTGCTTGACTAATATCATTTGCACGACGAATACAAACATATTTTCCTTCAATTAGATTATCAGGTTCATTACTAAGAGCCAAGGTCTTTGTTATGCATGAAACATTATGAGTATTACAGGAAACAATTTGAAGGAATTGATCCTTGGGATCTAATGCAACATCATTAATACCTCTGGCATACTTTTTTCCAAAACCATCTTCACTACCTTGTGCAATAAAGCCTCTAACATTGTCTGTAAATTTTTCGTAATAATTTAATTTATTTGAATGCCCTATGCCTTTTGGTGTACAGTCAATGACAACTGAGGCACGTTTTATTGCCTCTTCAGTCTCAAAATCTGAATCCATTCCAAGTTTTTTAAATTCTTTTTTCTTTCCGTCGTCAACAGCAAGCCGTGCACCTCTTTCTAATAGATCAAAAACTTTAGATCGGTCATTTTTCAATGCTGAATTTTTATGAAAAGTGACCTCATCAATTCCTAACTGATCTTCATAGTCACATAATAATCCAATTAATGGTTCGCCAATTGTACCTGTGCCAACTACGTGTACTATTTTTCTTTCCACTCTTTTTTCTCCAAAACTATTTTTGTGCAAAAAATCATTAAAAAACCGCAGTTTCCTGCCATTCACCAAATTCAATTTTCATTGCGTCTACAATCTCACCCATAGTGGCGTATTCTTTTGAAGCATTGATGATGGGATGCATCAAGTTTGTATTATCTCTGCAAGCCTCACTGATTTTAACTAGTGCTTCTTGAACATTGGAATTATTTCTTGAACCTTTTAATTCTTTAAGTTTCTTTATTTGATCCTCTCCTACTTTTGAACTAATCTCTAAGATAGGAATGTCAATTTCCTCATTTTCTTTAATAAAATCATTTACTCCAACTATGATTCTTCTATTCTGATCTACCTTTCGCTGATAATCAGATGCAGATCTAGCAATCTCCCTTTGAAAAAAACCTTGTTCTATTGCAGGAATAACTCCACCAAGATTATCAATTTCAGTGAAGTAATCTTCTGCTTTATTCTCTATTTTATCTGTTAATTTTTCTAAATACCAAGAGCCACCCAAAGGATCTACAACATTAGAAACACCAGTCTCATATGCAATTAGTTGTTGGGTCCTCAATGCAATTTCAGCAGCTTTTTCAGATGGCAATGCCAATGTTTCATCCATTGAGTTTGTATGCAGACTTTGAGTTCCACCAAGCACTCCCGCAAGCGCTTGGAATCCGGTCCTAGCAATATTATTCTCTGGCTGCTGTGCTGTTAGACTACATCCAGCAGTTTGAGTATGGAATCTAAGTTTCCAAGATCTTTCATCTTTTGCTCCATAAATATTCCGTAGTCGCTTTGACCATATGCGGCGAGCAGCTCTAAACTTTGCAATTTCTTCAAAAAAATCTAAATGTGAATTAAAAAAAAATGAAAGTCTGGGTGCAAAGTCATCAATATCCAATCCTGCTTCGACCCCATGTTCAAGATAAGAAAAACCATCAGCTAAAGTAAAGGCCAACTCTTGTGCAGCTGTTGACCCAGCCTCACGAATATGATAACCACTTATGGAGATCGTATTATATTTTGGCATTGATTCAGAACAATATGTAAGCATGTCTGTAATTATTCTCATTGATGGTTTTGGTGGGAAAATCCATTCTTTTTGAGCAGTAAATTCTTTTAGGATATCATTTTGAAGAGTTCCATTTAGTACTTTTGGACTAATACCTTGTTTTTCAGCCGTGGCAATATAAAAAGCCAATAGAATGACTGCTGGACCATTTATTGTTTGAGATACGGTAATCTTATCTAAATCAATTCCCGTAAACAATTTTTCCATCTCACATATTGAAAAAACACTCACACCACATTTACCAACCTCTCCTTTAGACAGAGGATGGTCTGGGTCATATCCCATGAGTGTTGGCATGTCATATGCAACTGAAAGTCCTGTCTGTCCTTTTTTTAGAAGTTGTTTAAATCTAAGATTTGTTTCTTCTGGAGTACCATAACCTGCAAATTGACGCATTGTCCAAAGTTTACCACGGTAAAGATTTGGATGTATGCCTCTTGTATATGGAAATTCACCTGGAAAGCCCAACTTCTCCATATAATTTTTATCAGGAGCATCGGGAAAATAGCAGGTCTCTTGCTCCTCCCCAGACAACGTATCAAAATCTGCATCCCTTGTTTTGGAGGATTCCACTCTCTTATTCCATTTATCCAATGATTCCTGAAAAAGATCTAATTGGTTTTGATTATTCATTTTTTATTTCAATAATCGTATTTGGCAATAATAAATGATAATTAGACTTCCATTATCTACTTTGTTGCGGATTCCTGATTAATGGTTATCATTTTTCTAATAGATGTAACTAAGCCATTTTCATCAAGCCCAAGGTCATTTAGAATTTGGTCTCTTGATCCATGTTGAACAAATGAATCAGGTAGACCAATACGCTTTAGAGTTCCTGAATATCCATTTTCCAATAACCATGATGCTACACCATCACCAAAACCTCCATTTATAGTTCCTTCTTCTAACGTAATAATATTAGAAAACTTATTTTTTACATTTTCTAAACAGGCAGTATCCATTGGCTTAATAAACCTACAATTAACAACTTCAACAGAAATTCCAGAGGATGATAATTGTTTTGATGCATTTATTGCTGTATAGACCATTGGACCCACTGCTAAAATTGCAATATCATCACCTTGACTACAGATTTCCCAAGAGCCAATTGGCAATAATTCCATTTGTCCTTCTTCATCAAATTCTACTGAACTTGTTTTTGGGTAACGAATTGAGAAAGGTCTATCCTTGATATTTAATGCGGTATATAACAAATGTCTAAATTCATTTCCATTTTTTGGAGCAGTAACTATCATATCCTGAATGCAACGCAAATAGGCAATGTCAAGTGCACCATGATGGGTAGGACCATCTTCACCAGCTATGCCAGATCGGTCCATGCAAAATATCACAGGCAGATGTTGAATTGCACAATCATGGATTATATGGTCATATGCACGTTGCAGGAACGTAGAATAAATCGCAGCGATCGGACGAACACCTTGTGCAGCAAGCCCTGAAGCAAAAGTGACTCCATGACCCTCTGCTATGCCAACATCATAATATCTATCTGGAAATTCTTTTGAATATTGGACAAGGCCCGTTCCTTCTCTCATCGCTGCAGTTATGCAGACAGTATCATTCCTATTTCTAGCAACCTCACATACTAGTTTGCCAAATACATCTTGAAAACTTGGCACATTATGGATGACCTTAGGACTCTTAAGATTCTCCTCAGGTGTTTTAGACTTACCATTAGGCTTTACTGCATGAAACTTAACTGCATCATCATGATATGCACGATTTTTCATATCTAGTGATACCATGCCTTTTCCTTTTTTCGTAAGTACATGCAACAATATAGGTTTTTCAATATCTTTTATATTCTCCAAAGTATTAATTACCATGTTTAGATCATGCCCATCAATGGGGCCAAAATAGCGAAAACCAAGTTCATCAAATAAAATACCGGGGACAATGAGGCTTTTTAAACTCTCTTCAACTTTCTTAATAAACGATCTAGTAGTGCCTTTTGCTATTGGTAACTTACCAGTAAGATCCCAAAACTCATTTCTTACCCTATTATAAAGAGGATTTGAAATAAGCCTAGTAAAATAAGAAGATATTGCTCCGACATTGGGACTGATTGACATTTCATTATCATTCAAAATAACCAATAATTGTTTTCCTAAATGACCTGCATTATTTATTCCCTCGAATGCAAGACCGCCCGTCATTGATCCATCACCT
This sequence comes from uncultured bacterium, assembly GCA_964478995.1. GTDB lineage: Bacteria > Fidelibacterota > Marinisomatia > Marinisomatales > UBA1611 > NZWG01. The sequence goes on along the minus strand of CAYZJY010000014.1, from coordinate 4,531 downwards.
ATGACAGCTGCTACTCGATACTTTTGATTCAACTGTCTTCTTGCTTCTGCAATACCCAATGCTGCAGAAATAGAGGTTGATGCATGACCTGCTCCTATCACATCATATTTACTTTCAGAGCGCTTTAAAAATCCACTTAATCCCTTGTATTGTCGTATCGTTGAAAAATCTTCATACCTGCCGGTAAGTAATTTATGAGCGTATCCTTGGTGTCCAACATCCCAAACAAGTTTGTCATCGGGAGTATTATAAACATAATGCAATGCCACAGTTAATTCTATAACCCCGAGTGTCGGTGCTAAATGTCCACCAACTTGTGTGATCGTATCAATTGTATAAGACCTAAGTTCTGAACAAAGTTCAATTAGTTCTTCTCTAGATAAATCTCTAATGTCCTCAGGATTTTTGATATTTGGTAAGTACTTAAGCGACATAATATTGACTAATCTTTTTATAATATAGTTCGCTCTTTGAATCAAAAAGCACCCTATGGAAAATATCAATTTGATCTAATTCTGGATGAAAAGATAGGCAGAGATGATGACCAGATAGGATTGCTATGGGAGAATCCTCATAACTACCAATAACCTGAACATCGCCAGATATCTTTTTAATCTTTGGGGCTCTGATTAGGGTTGTCAACAGTTTGAAGTGATGCGTATCAGTAAAATTAAATTGGATATTTTCAGTTCTTGATTCAATTTGCCTTCCATAAGCATTTCTTTCAACAGTAACATCAACTAATCCAAGTGGTCTTATTCGTTTATCATTAACATCCTTTGCCATCATTATTAATCCTGCACATGTGCCAAGCACAGGAAAAGATCTTCCAAAATCGATAAGAGGTTCATGCATGTCATACGTATCTATTAGCAATGAAATCGTAGTTGACTCACCTCCAGGAATTACTAAACCATCTATTTCTTCTAGGTCAGCGAGTTTTTTCACAGAAATAGAATTTATTCCAATGTTTTGAAATATTTTATGATGCATGGCAAAATTACCTTGCAGTTCTAATACACCGATCTTGATTACCAACCCCTTTCTTGTAGTCTCTCTTCTTCAGGTATCTCAGACATATCTAATCCTTTCATTGCTTTTTTAAGACCTGTACTTGCTTTTGAAACGATTTCAGGATCATCAAAATGAGTGGTAGCTTCCACAACAGCCTTTGCGCGTGCGGGTGGATCATCACTTTTGAAAATACCAGATCCAACAAAAACTGACTCTGCTCCAAGTTGCATCATTAAAGATGCATCTGCTGGAGTGGCGATACCTCCAGCCGCAAAGTTAGGAACTGGTAGTTTTCCCAACTTGGCTACTTGTTGCAAAAGTGATAATGGCGCACCAAGATTCTTTGATTCTGCAACCAACTCTTCTTCATCAAGCCGAGTAACACGTTTTATTTCATTCATAACTGTTCGCATATGTCTAACTGCCTCAACAATGTTACCACTACCGGCCTCACCTTTTGTCCTAATCATTGAAGCACCTTCTGAAATTCGGCGTAATGCCTCTCCTAGGTTCCTGCAACCACATACAAAGGGTATCTTAAATTCATGTTTCCAGATATGATTATGCTCATCTGCTGGTGTTAAAACCTCACTCTCATCTATAAAATCAATTCCAAGAGTTTGTAAGACTTGTGCTTCTGCAAAATGACCAATTCGACATTTTGCCATAACCGGTATTGAAACTGTATCTTGGATACCTTTAATCATTTCTGGATCACTCATCCTAGAAATACCGCCATCTTTCCTGATATCAGAGGGTATCCTTTCTAGTGCCATTACCGCACATGCTCCAGCATCCTCTGCAATCTTTGCTTGTTCGACATTAGTGACATCCATTATTACACCGCCTTTTAGCATTTCTGCTAGTCCGACCTTTACTTCAAATGAACCTCTACTCATATACTATTTCCTTTTCTGTTACATGTCCAATCTGTTTAATCTTTTGTATTACCTCATTAATTGTTTCATCAGGTGTAGATGCTCCAGCAGATATTCCAACTGTATTACAATCCCTAAACCAAGATTCGGTTAATTCATCTGCAGATGTAACCTGAAAGGATCTCTTGTTTCTCTCCAATGATAATTGTGTAAGTCTTTTAGAGTTTGCACTTGTGAATGATCCTATAATAATCATTACATCATTATTAACTGCTAGTTCTTTTATTTGTTGATGATTTCTTCTAGTTGGAAAACAAATAGTGTTAATAAATCGAAGGTCAAAGACCTTTTCCATTAAAACGTCCATAATCTCCTGAACATTTTCAATCATCTGAGTAGATTGACTTACCACACCAGCCTTTTTCATCTTGCGAAGAGCATTTGCCTCTTCAACGTTTGATATGATGATTGGTTTCTTTACCTGAGCTGCTATTGCAACAACCTCATCATGGCCATGATCACCAATAATGATAGTTTTTCTACCTTCTTCATCTAATGCTTTTATTTCCTCATGTATTTCAGTAACAAGTGGACAGGTACCATCTATTAGTTTTATATTTTTTTTCGATGCTTTCTCCCAAACCTCTGGTGGTGTCCCATGAGCACGAAATAATAATGATTTACCCAAAGGAACATCATCTATGGAGTCTACTACCCTAGCACCGACTTTTGAGAGGTCATTTATCACTCTTTCATTATGAACGATCGTTCCTAGCATATAAACCTCTCCATACGTTTTTGCCGTATCATAGGCAAGATTGACTGCATCCCTAACGCCAAAACAATAGCCTGCATCTCTTGCTACAAATATCTTCACTTTGAAAAACCATTCATTTTATTTTCAATTGATATTTTTGTAGCAGTGACAGCCTTTGATAATACATCTGAAAGACTACCATTAACCACTGCCCCAGAAGCAAATGCATGACCTCCACCTCCCATTTCTTTGGCTATGTCATTGACACTATACTTACCCTTAGATCTAAAGTTAATCCTACAATTAGAATCATTTTGCTGAAAGATCATTAGTGCTACTTCCACACCACTAATAGCACGTACCATGTCAGTAAAACCATCTACATCAGATTTTGTAGCGCTTGCCATTTTCATCATATCTTCTGAAATAACAAACCAAGCCAGAGTACCATCTAATTCATAATTTATGTTTGATAAAAATTCGCCCATTAATTTAATTCGCGACTGTGTGCTATTCTCATAGATATGCTGATATACTTTATGAGTTTCAATACCTACATTCAAACATTCTATGGCGATTTCATGACACTTATTATCAGTATTACTATATCTAAAACAACCAGTATCTGTCATTGTAGCAGTATATATCCCCAATAAACTATTTTTTGTAATGGGTTTGTCTCTAGCCACCTTAAGATAATCATAAACCATACAGCCCGTAGCCGCAGCTGAAAGATCGACAAGATTATAAGTAAAAACATTATCATCTGGATGTGGGTGATGATCAATGTTCATTGTATTTTTTTCATATTTTTCAATTATCTCAACCAAGGTTTTGATACGAAAATAATCACCAACATCAAAAATAATGACAAGGTCAATGTTTTTTATCCAATCATCATGCGACCCATTATCATAACATTCAAATATTTTATCATTATTGAGGTACTCATATTCAGCAGGTAATGGAGAATAATTAATAATTCTTACATCTTTTTGCTGCTCCTCCAAATGATAATACAAACCACATTCCGCTCCCAATCCATCACCATCAGGATTTTCGTGCGTTGTCAACATTATGCTATTAGCATTATTGATCACATCATGTACGGCATTCCAATCTATGGGTGTATTATTAAAATTCATCTTATTTATTATAATCCCAAGATATTTCTTCAATGCTTTGGTCGGACTTTTCAACTCTGGCCAATACAAATAACAAATCTGATAATCTATTAAGGTATTTCTTATGCAAATCTGGAACAAATTCCTGTTCACTCAAACCAATCAAATGTCTTTCTGTCTCCCTACATTCAGTCCTAGAAATATGTAGCCTCGAAGAAAGCTCACTACCACCAGGCAGGATAAACTCGTCAAGGGGAGGTAATTGTTCATTGTATTGATTTGTCTGATTATCTAACCATTCCAAGCGAGACTCATTTAATAGATTCATTTCTACATCGGGTATTGCAATCTCTCCACCCATGTTAAAAAGATCCTGTTGAATTAACTCCAGCGCATCATCCAGAATCCCCTTTGAATACAGGCGAGTCCATCCAATAAAAGAATTTAATTTATCAATGGAACCCATGGCATGAACTCTGATATGATTCTTTGATACACGCTGACCATTCCCAAGTCCTGTTTCACCAGTATCACCAGTCTTTGTTGTTACCTTAGTTATCCTCATAAAAAGAAAATATAGGTAACTATTATGAATAAAGGCATTAAAATAGGTACTGCCCACTTAAAGAAGTACCCAAAAAAACTTGGCATTGCTATTCCGGATGCTTCAGATATTGACTTTACCATGAAATTTGGTGCATTCCCAATATATGTATTTGCCCCCATAAAGACCGCACCTGCTGAAATGGCCAATAAGG
>CAYZJY010000013.1:0-33328 GCA_964478995.1 uncultured bacterium | reverse complement strand
TTCCAATGCTTCCATATCAAAAGTTAAGATAATATCTCTGGAATAAAAAAATTAAAGAGATCTCTGATCAAAACAAAATATTTCTAAAAAATAATAAAAAAACCCCACAGAGATGTGGGGTTTTTTTCAATATTCAGACTATCCTAGAAAGAATATCCTAAAGATAGATGCGGCCATGGTAAAGTTCCTGTCTCGCCATCTACATTTGCGATAATAGGAGAAATCCCTGCCTTAATATTTAGGCCACCCTCAGGATTTTGATACCTAAGACCAAAGGATGTATAAAACATGAGGAATCCCCCATCTGCTGTTACTGATAATCCACCAACATCTGCTGCAGAATTTTCAAGCGAACCTTCCACAGAGATCATCCAATAGGAGATACCACCTCCGGCTTCTAACCTGAAATTACCCCCTGTCAAATAGTGCGCACCCAGAGACAATGGATTGATACTTGTTGTAATTGTAGTCTCATTCCAATAATCATCATAGTCTGTTGCTTCTACACTGAAGCCTCCATAACTGACACGGGCAAAGATGTTGTCTTTTACCATCCTCTCATAGTTAAGGGAGCCAAGCAACCCCACTCCCAAAAATTCAGCATATATGTTATTTGTCTGTGCTTTCGAACTACTGAAAGAACAGCAAAGTACCACAATTGCCATTATTGTCTTGTTTCTCATTTAAACCTCCTCGGTTTGTTTTTTTGGTACGTGTTTCAAAAGTAAAAGATCTTACCTCGTGTAGGACCCTTGACTTAATTCATTTTTTAAAACGAATATCCTGTGTTGAAAAATAGTCCATTGAATTTTGCTCCATTTGACTGCTCCTTAAGGCCTAGCACATAAAGCACACCAACTTGTACCTTTCCAAATGGATATGCAACACCAACATTGACTCCATAATCAAGCCCAAATTCATCGCTACCTAGATCAATTTCTGCAGAAATATTAAAATTACCTATGCCAGTATCTTCTTCTCTCTTGGTCTTGCCACTGATAAAACTGCCTGCATGGACACCAAGCCCAAGAAATACAGGTCCAACCGGATACGGCATCTGTGCCCATAGATCCAAATATTGGAGATTCAAGATCTCACTTATTCCATCTCCAATATCCTTTTTAAAACCTCTGGGATGCAGTCCAACACCCACTTGAAGGGGTAATCCTCCTAACCAGACCCCTCTGCTAATTCCAAACCCAGGTGCATTCAAGGTTGATATTACATCAGAGCCAAAATCATCACCAGTCGCTGACATTTGTCCATAGCCCACATAGACCCCCCATCCTGGTAGTTCAGGCTGTTCTTGACCCATAATAAGACAGACGGGTAGGCCAATTATGATAAACAGTTTTTTCATTTCCCCCTCCCTAAGTTTGGATTTTATGGTATGCGTATTACCAAATATACCAATTATTTCATAAAAACAAAATTTTATGTGATAATGGGGTTCATCATCAATGCTGAAATATTACCAATAAAATCAAGGTCACTTGATTCATTAATGTGAACTATTTGAGAAAATCAAAGATATGTTTGACAACTACATTCAAGGTCTTTTTCCTTTTTACAATACCAAAGTGCGCTGCGCCATTGACGAGTTCCATCCTTGAATTTGGTAATAGATCGGCCATCTGGATTGTATGGTCAGGTTTGATCCTTCTATCCTTCTCTGCCACGATCACAAGTATAGGGTTCTTTATATCCATTAGATCGGTACTGGTATATGATGGAAACATTTTTGTGCGGTGTTCCATCATGATCTTTTTGGTATTTTCAAATTTTTCTTTCTCACCAAATGTTTCATAGGCACTGTCAAATATCTTTAAGGTATAATTATTTCTACCATTTTGATTATCTCTAAAACCCTCTGGGGTCAGGTAGTCATCTCCCTTTTCTTGAAAGTCTATGCCCTCATGATTATAAAGTGATGCGATCGATACTCCTTTTATCATTCTATTTGGAAAATATTTACCTATGGAAAGCAAAACAAAACCACCTGCACTATGCCCGACCACATGGAATCTATCTAGACCGATCTCATCAACCACCCTGATCACATCTTCTGCGAATAATTTGTGGGAATATGGCTGACTTCCAATTGTGCTTCGACCATGTCCCCTGAGATCAATTCCTATCACATAAAATCGCTCTGATAGTTTTTCTATCAGTTCGCTATAGGCCTCTGTATAGGCAAGAATACCATGTAAAAAGACCAACGGCGGATTGGTCTTGTCTCCTACTGTATAATAATACATGGTCAGATCCTGATAAGACATCTGGTGTGTTTCACTATTCGCTATGGGGTCAAGCATTTTAGATGCAAAAAACCCTGTACACCCAAAAAATAAGCAACTGGTCAACACTAGCAAATGGACTGACCGTCTCATCATGCCATGCATTGTGATCGTTTTACATTTGATACCCTTAATTATCATGATCAATGTTTGAAATGGATGTCCCCTGTACGATCTTATAATATTGGTTAGGTTTTAGGCCATTAAATAACTCTTTTGCCTGGCCAGGCCATTGGATCTCGACAGCATGCACAGTTTCATCCTTATTAAGACCAAATACAACTCTATGGTCATTTGAAGTAAGGTAACTCCCTGATGGATTGACATATGCAATTTGTGTTCCAGAACCAGTCGTTATCTTTATCTTGCTACCAATAGCCTGTCGATTAGAAGTAATGCCTTCTAGATGAAAACCTATCCAATTATTTTTTGGCAACCCATCATTGATCAGCAAATTCGCATTACCATTATTATTCGATATAATGAGATCAAGGTCACCATCATTATCAATATCTGCCTGTGCCACACCCCTGCTTACAGCCTTATCAAGTAGGTCTCCACCAATAGCCTTGGTCATGTCAACATACGTCCCTTTCTTATTCATGTAGACCTGGTTATGCTGCAGGTGCTGGTATTGCTTATTGAATAGATTGATGTTGTCTATCACATGCCCATTTGCAACAAAAAGATCTAACCATCCATCTAGATCCAGATCAAGAAATTTTGTTCCAAATCCAAGAAAATGGATGCTTGGTTTTCCAAGTCCTCTTTGATCTGTCTCATCTGAAAAGAGACCCATTCCTTGGTTTAAATAGAGGGTATTGGTCTCTCCACTATAGTTTGTTACGAAAATATCCAACCAGCCATTTCGGTCAATGTCTCCTAGGTCAACTCCCATCCCCGCTTCAGCCAGACCATTGCCATTATATCCCGTTCCTGTCATCAACGCACTTTCAGTGAAACGTCCCCTTCCATTGTTGACAAAGAATAGATTCATGTCTTTATCGTTCGCAACATAAACATCCATGTCGCCATCGTTGTCCATGTCACCTGTGATTACCCCCATGCCTCTAAGATTATACCTGCCTATTCCAGATCTATTCGATCGATCGACAAACTTGCCTTTTTTATTGTAATAGAATTTATCTGCAACGCCAAGAAAAACATCTGGATCACAATATGACCTAGCAAATAACTCACCCTGGGTAGGGTACTGCATTGGACTGGTACATTCAGGGTTGTTCTCGATGGAATAGTCTACATAATTGGTCACATAGAGATCAAGCCAACCATCATTATCACTGTCAAAGAATGCTGCGCTCATACCCATGTCTGGGTTATCGATGCCCACATCCAGAGTCATGTCTGAAAACGTTCCATCACTATTATTTCTAAATAGGACGTCACTGCCATAGTTTGTCACATATAGATCTACATCACCATCATTGTCATAATCTCCACATGCACAACCTAGACCATACTTCCTATCTCCGACACCTGCCTCATTGGTAACATCCTTCCATTTAGATCCATCATTCCTAAAGAGTTTGTTCTCTAGGATAATTTGTTTGTCCCAGCCTGGCAGGGGTGAACCTTGGGGGAAATAAGCATCTAGGTCACCATCATTGTCATAATCAAACGTGCAGATGCCTGACCCCATTGATTCGACATAGTAATATTCTCCTGAGCCACCATGATCATGTTTAAAGTTTAGTGAACTTTGCTGTGCGATATCTTTGAAAGTGATATCTTGTCCCCATGAAAACGATGTCACAAGGGTCAATGTTAATGGAACATAAAAAAAGTATTCTTTTTTCATTACTATCTAATATTCCTCAGTACCATCAATGGAACCATCTTTGTTATAATATGTCCATACTCCAGACTGATCACCATTTACAAACGTTCCTATCTCTTTCTTCTGACCATTATCATACCACTCAATACGTTGCCCGTGTGGCCTACCATTTATAAAATTCATTGTGGACATCTTCTTTCCATTTGGATGCCATAGAACATGCTTACCCATGGGTAATTGATTTTTATATTGTCCCTCAGCCTTCTTAATTCCATTCTCATACCACTGTGTCCATAGTCCTTCGGCAGTGCCCTGCTCTTTTTTCTGGCCATTCTCATACCAATCAATGCGGTGTCCAACTATTTGCCCCTTAGAGAACATGGCCTCGGATTTCTTATTGCCATTAGCATGCCAAAACGTATGCTTACCATCTTCCTTATTTCGAACATATTTTCCCTCTGCACTTAAACGACCAGACGGATACCATTTTGACCATTGACCATCAAACTCATTATCCTTGAAATAGCCTTCCTGCATCTTTTGTCCATTCTCATACCACTCCGTACGTTGGCCATGTGCCTCTCCTTTTCTAAAGGATGCTCTTAATTTTATTTTACCATTTTGAAACCATTGTTCCCAAATTCCATTGGCCTGGCCATTCACATAGTTTTCCTTAGTGCTTATCTTTCCACTTTCATGCCACTGAACCCATTCGCCCTCCTTCTTGCCTTTTAGTAGATGACCACTGCTTTTTTTTCCATGATCACGAAAATTACTGTACGCCTCTCCTGTGTAAGGGGTGTCTTTGACTTTATCGTAGTATGTCCCATCTTTCTCGACCAATTCAGTTTCCATATTGATGGGGGCCTTGGAGCAACTTGCAAATAGAATGGTAAGGTAGATGACATGCATCCAGGTCATCTGGTTCCTGATATTGACCATGTACCTCTGAGATATTGATTCCATGTCTATTTTTCCATTTCTTTGTACCATGTCAAATCTATTCATCATCTAATAATTTGAAAACCTACCCTTGAATCTTTATGAATTATTTCAAGAGGACAAATTTTTTGGTATGGGACCTGAAACCAGCGCGAACAGAATAAAGATAGGCACCTGCACCAACTGGTCTACCCATTTTATCTTTCCCATCCCACCTCATGCTCCCAAATCCTTGGTCTTTATTTCCATGAAAAAGATTGCGCACTATTCTGCCAGACAGATCAAAGATGGAAATATCAAGTAAGGAACCTTCTGGCAAATAATAGTCGATGGTCACATTGGGATTGAATGGATTTGGGTATGCATCATAAAGGGTGAATTTTTCTGGGATTGCCTCAATGACAGAAAGAGCGCTTGTGCAGTTTGTTGTATCTTGGTAACCGATCTGTCCATCCATGCAAGATGGATAAGGCTCACAAAAATAATTATTTGACAGATCATAGTACAATGAATTACTCCAATCTATGCCTAGGTCACAGATATCAGAATCCATATATCCACTAAAATGATTATCATTTAAATATAGATATTCAAGATCGATCAAGGCATTGAGTTCCGAAGGTAGTTCTCCATTGAATTGATTATTTTGAAGAAATAGGTGGGTAAGACTCGTCAAATTCTGTATATCTGAGGGAATTGGACCTGATAGATCATTATCATACAAGTAAAGGTGGCTTAGGTTCTCTAGGTTCCATATCTCAGGTGGTATTTCACCAGAGAAATGATTGCCATATAAAAATAAATATTTGAGATTGGTCAACTCACCTATCTCATTAGGAATTGGACCTGATAGACCACTATTAGCAAGATTCAAGGAATCAGTATCTTCAATGATGTAACATTCATCATAAAGATAAAATTGTCTCTTTGGTATTGAAGTACACCCTGTCGTGTCCTGTGTACCAATATTATTTATTACACAATCAGGATACGGTGGACAAAATTGATTATCGGTGATCTTCACATAGGATATGTTATCCATCTCGATCGACATTTCACATATGTTACATGGGATCTCTCCAGTAAGTTGGTTATCATAGATCCATAAGTATCTCAAGTTAGATAGGTTTATGACGCTAGAGGGAATAACCCCTGTCAACGCATTCTCATATAGGTACAGTGAATGAAGATTTGTCAGGTTACCTATCTCAGGTGGAATGGAGCCTGACAATTGATTCCCATGCAAGAATAGATGCGTAAGATTAGACATGCTACCTATCTCAGGTGGAATGGGGCCACTTAGTTCATTTCGAAATAAGTATAACCTTTCGAGTTTTGTGAGCAATCCCAATTCAGATGGAATTTCACCAGTTAAATTATTAAGATAAAGGCTTAGGTCTCGAAGACTATCAAGAGAACCTAATTCCGCAGGAAGGTTACCTGTAAGATGATTGGAATATAATTTCAATCCAATTAAATCGGTCAGATCTCCAATCTCTGGAGGTATCGGACCACTCAGGTCATTATTTTGTAGGTATAGATAGTTAAGGTCGACCAAGTCTCCTATTTCTGGAGGTATGGGTCCTGATAGATTATTTGCAGATAGATTAAGTGATACAAGATTTGTCAATGACCCTATGCTTGATGGAATCTGGCCACTAATGTTTTCTCCAGTAAGGTCTATTTCTAATGTACTATCAACTGAAAAACATTCATCCCAAAGTTCAATCTCATAATCACTACAATCTTGACCGATCAAGAATGGAAAAAAGAATATCGAAGGAAATAACCATCTAAATCCAAACATCATTATCCTGAGTTAATTCACTAATTGAGTCACCTGTGTTTACCACTCCTCTTGGTTCAACCAACATGATCTTACATTCGTCTTTAGAATAGGGTCGATGGTCAACTCCCTTTGGAACGACATACATGTCTCCCTCCATCAATTCTACCTTCTTATCACGAAACTCTATTGTCATCTTCCCTTCAATGACAATAAAGACCTCATCTGTCTCATCATGTTTATGCCAAATGAATTCTCCCTTTATTTTCGCAAGTTTGAATTGATAGTCATTTAATTCAGCAATGACCTTTGGGCTCCAATGCTCAGAGAATTTTAGGAATTTTTCTTTGATATTTATCTTATTGGGCATGATCCTAGCATTATTGATCAGATTGTTTTACATCCACTGGATATCTATGAGGTTGGAAAGGAATTAATAATAGGTTTTTAATGTTGGAGTGTTCACTGGCTTTCATGTGTGTGTCAATTCCATAGATGAGATCATCCATGCATGGCATGTACTTCACTGTTCCAAACAAGTGGTCCCAAATGGAAAAAATATTCCCATAATTACTATCAGTATAAGGTTGAACATAATGATGGTGAATCTTATGGAAATTTGGTGTTACAAGAACATAAGATAAAAATATATCCAATTTTTTCGGCATATTAATATTTGCATGTGAAAAGTGGGCAAAAAATACAGAAACTGTCTGATACATCATTACAAGGCCTAAGGATGCACCTGTGACCAATACTGCAAGGATCGTGAAGCCTAACCTCATTATGTTCTCTCCAGGATGATGACGTAAACCAGTAGTAACATCTACATGGGGGTCTGTATGGTGTATGAGATGGAATCGCCACATCCACTTCACTGAATGTTCGATCCAATGTATGAGCCATGCTCCAATAAGGTCCAACAACGCCAAACCGGCCATAACATGGATCCAACTTGGTAATTCAAGTATATTGAGCAGGCCTAGATCATGAACTTCATTATATTTAACGGCAGCCATTATGCCCATCGCCCCGATGAGATTAATGACAAGGGTGATCAGAGTAAACATAATGTTGATGAACCCATGCCTGAATTTTTCATATCTCATTTGGAAAAGTGGTATCCCAGACTCTAAGGAAAGAAATAGAAATAGGCCGCCAACAATTAATGAGGTTCTTAGTTCAGTGGATATATTTGCAAAAAATTCAATTAATTCATTCATATCGATATGTTCAAGAGTAAAGCAGGTTGGACTAAACTACAAATAAAAATGTCAAATGAATATTTTTTGCTTTTTTTGGCCAGAAAGTTCAAATGCCATTTGATATGAAAAAATGACATTAATGAAATAAATCAACTAGAATGAATATTCAAGGTTTGCTCTAGCAATGATGCTATTCTTACTAATGCCTGCTATTTCTTTTGATCTAAATTCACCTTGAGCATTAAGACTTAGATCATCCATCATCCTCCATCTTAGGCCTCCCTTGAAACCAAACCAAGACATGTCCACCATTCCTGAACCATTGGCATAGTTCACACCACAGTTTGCCATGATCTTGTTATTAAAGAAAGGGTACTCTCCACCAAAACTTGCAGTAAGAAAATCCTGTGTCCCTCTCTCACCTGGCCCCGTGCTTAACTCACTTGAATTGGTTGTGAGATTGATCGATGTTTTCAATGGAGATTGGTACCGGGTCCGTAAAGCAATATTCATTACCTGCGTGGTCATGGATGGATCCACAAACTCTGCTGCCCTATTAGCGTACTGATCTTTCTTTTCAACATTGACAAATGTACCACTGATCGAATGATTCCAGATCAGATCAAAACGGTGATTTACATTGACCATAAGATTATTTGTATTTGTTTTTTCTCTATTATCCGTCGTGGTCATATCAGGCAATTGAACCAACTCAGTGATACCATTATTCCTTTTCATTGAACGATAAGTAAAATTTAATGTGGGCAGACCCGGCCCGGGGACTGCATTGAAACCTAGAGAAAGAGTATTTTGGGCCTTCACATTTTCAACGCTAGTAAGAATGTCATCGTCTTGATGCTTATATCCAATAGTCAACATTAGTCGATTTTGAAATAATTTGAATTTATCAGATATTGACCATTCTCTCTTATTTTTTACGAGGTAGGGATTTGCCAATGAGTTGAACTCTGGACCAACCTGACTATACTCAACCGCTAGGTAATTTCCATGAAAGTTGGTTATCAATCTTCCCCTATATGCGAGAGAAGGCATTGAAAAAACAGCATCCATGAGATCAACAGTACTGCTATCGCCAAAGGCATTGATGTCGATGGGAACCAAGGGTGCAAGGTTCGAGTTAATAATGAGATACTTTTCATAATCACCGGGGTCTGGAAATTGGCTAAGATCAAAACCAGAGAGTTTATTATCCACAGAATCATCGATCAATGTATCTAACTCTGCAAGGGTTAGTGGACCTCCCCATATGTCATTATTCGTCATGCTAAAGGCAATTTCCCCATCTAGGCGCAACCGCTTACTAAAAAGATTCATACCAAGATCAGTGCTGATAACCAAATTGTCTTTTGGACCATTCCCCGACCAATTAGTTCCATCAAGTACCTTGGCCTTTGTTCCAAGTTCACTTATGGTATAGAGCACTCCTGACTCTAAACCTTCAATTGCACCAGTTGCATCAGACTCATAAAATATCTCTGCATCCAATAGTGTCTCATCCACACTATTCGTATCATCTCGCGCCTTAATGTAATTAAAACCCCATTGAAATAATTCACCTCTACCTAAGGCCAGTCTCACAGATGAGACATCTTGTCTGAATGTATAGCCTGACCTACCCAAAGCAATATATTTTTCTCCAAGATCATCGGTCTCAATGTCAAATGAATATGCCTTGGCAAGGTCACCCTGTACTGCGCGGTTTATCTCACCCTGCAAAAATCTAAAATTGAACCAACCATAGCTAAAGTCCAAATCCAGGCCTCGAACTCTTTTGCCATTCATGGTATAATTTGATATTCTTGGGTTTGAATCACCCATGTTCAATCTAAGGATATCTTTTATTCCTAGACTGATGCCATATATGTTCCTAGGTTGATAAAGGTCACTCTCTTGACTTGTAATTTTCAGATTTGTCCTTAATCTTAACCATTCATAGGCGGACCCTTTGAAATCCATTGTCATTTTGTTGATATTAAGAGTTTGATCATCTATCTGATCCATGCTGCTGCTTGATCTGATTCTTCCAGAATAATTGAGTACAACATCTTTTCCTGTTGAAGTAAAACTCCATTTAGTGGATCCTGCATCACCATCAATGACCAGTTCGACCTCGTGGTATCCAGGATCGATGTCCTCAAGCATGCAACTGACCATGTCAGAGTCAACATATGCCTGATCAGTGATATCAGTTCCATCAAACATGACCGTGATCGAGTTGGGATTGAGGCTGGTAATGCCAATCAGGGATGCTGCTATCAATACATTTTCACCACTGATCTCAGATTCAGGTTCTGGACTCATTATCAGAACACCCGTTTGAGCAAAAATAGGTCCGAGTAGAGAAAAAGCGACCAAGGATACTTTCATGGATCGAGATATCATCTTTCTATTGAAACTTGATCAAGATCTCTTTGAGATTACCATTCTCATCCTCTACCTCAAAACGAAGTTCTTGAGTTTGAGACTGCATGCTTGTGCTCGCTTCCTCAAAACCTTCTAGGTCCTCGCTTGTTGTCGGGGCAACCTCAAGAGAACCTTCAGGAGTAGACATTGCGGTCTCACCTTCTTCAACCTGTGTTGATTCACCTGTTACTGAATTGGTTACCTCGATCAAACCCTCTATCAATGTGAAAGAGTCCCCAGTAGATGGGTCAGACTCAATTGCTAGTTCAGTTCCTTTTACAGATGCAACGGATGTGGGTGTTGATATTCTAAATTCTTTTCCTTTTTGTGGTGTGACCGACGCCGCAACTCTACCATATTTAATATCCAGAGACTTATTGATCTTAGATCCAGATCTATCCCCAAGAATAGTAAGGTCTGAGTTACCTAGCATTTTGACAACTGTCTTATCATCAAGATACATTATTGCAACAAATCCATTTTTCCCTGTCTTGATCTTATCTTGGTCACTAAGAGGAGAGCCTGGTCGCAGTGCCTGGGCAGCACTTAATCCTTTGTAAATGACAGATACATCACCCTTGGTCTTTATTGCTACTGCAACTTTCGATGAACCAAAAAGAAATGTAACTGGTAGTAACAGCGCAACGATCAGTTGTTTCATTCTGAGACCTCTACACTGATGATCTCCATTGGACGATATGTTTGGCTCCCGTCTTCATCTTCTATCGGTACTCCAGATGAGACCAGAGATTGAACAACGGATACATCTATGGTCTCGCCATTCAAAGTTACATTTCCATTTGCGTTCATGCCCTCAACCTGTCCACCTGGTCCAAAAATTCTATTTGCAAGATCATCTCCAATGATAGTTCTCAATAGCATGCCAATGGGTGTTGTGTCTTCTCCACCTAGATCGTCACCATTAGAAGCGGTAAAATCTTTCACCTTAAAAGCCATTATGTCACTTAATAATTGCTCAGTTCCAGAGGTAGTGACAAGGTCCTTACGTACTTGCCATACATAGACCTTTCCCGGTTGTAGGTCTCCAGCATCAGTTGGATATTGAAAAGTTGTCACGCCAAATCCAACTTGTTGAAATCCCATTGTCTGGTCTAAAGGCAATATGGTGACAGACTCTATGGCCTGATCCATTGAAGAATGTTCGTCTGTTCTGAATTCAGCCAACCTAACAAAATACTCACAACCACTTTCACTAGTATTGGGGTTGACATAATTACAGGGGTCTGATTCCCATTGTAGAACTGGATAGGATGTATAAACCTCATTTATCGTTGTATCTGCCAATATGCCGCCAGGCGAAACCAATTGGAGGAATGCGGGGTTTGATATGTTTAGAATATCCTCCCTAACAATTTGTTCTCCACCTTCTGCTATTGCTGTAACACGGAAGGTATATATTCCATTTGGAAGTTGACCTGTCTGAACAATGACACTCATCATTTGCTGTGCATCGGTCATATCCATCTGCTCGGAGATTTCCAAGTCTAGTTCAACTGGGTTTCCACTAACATCGAACAAGGCTTCTGTTGACAGATTGAGATCCATGTTGGAAAGAAATATTGGATCTGTAAGTTGCAAGGGTTGAACCGTTTCAACTTTAACCAATGTCTCATTCTCTACAGACAATGCATCTGAGTCAATGATGATCTCAAATTCTATGTCAACGTTTACCTGATCTGGTGCATCGTCTTCACGGCTTAACTCTGCCATGAATATCGGCATATTGGATTCACCTGTATTAATATCCACCATGCTTAGATAATAGGTGACGTAAGGAGTCCAGGTTACATCAAATTCTATCTGAGCGAAGGAAATTGACATACCCACTATTGAAAAAATTAATCTTCTTATTTTATTATTCTTTCGCATTAAATGGTAAAAACCCAATTACATGGTGTTATTACTTTTTTTTCTTGATACTTCATGAACAAAGACCAAGATAGAATACTATTGATCATAAAAAAACCACTTCTAGGAAGTGGTTTTTTTATGTAACGGAACCAAGGTTAAAGTGGATTAACCTTTTTGGCAACTGGTCCTTTGGGACCTTCGCCTACTTCAAATTCAACTTTCTGATCTTCAGCAAGAGTTTTAAAGCCCTCCATGAGGATTTCATTCATATGAACGAAATAGTCTTTCTCTCCTTCAACCTGAATAAAGCCATAGCCTTTTGAATTATTGAACCATTTTACGGTTCCTTCTTTTTTGTCCGGCATTTTCTGTTTTTCCTTTAAATAAATTTTTGTTAAAAAACTCAGTGGGCGATGAGAGATTCGAACTCCCGACACCTGCGGTGTAAACGCAGTGCTCTAACCAACTGAGCTAATCGCCCATATAATGGATCGGGAATATTAATTATTTCTTTTGCGAATTATTAGATTTTTTTATAGAAGAATTTATTTTTGGTATAGCCACCTTTAGAACGTCTTTTATCTCCTTGGCAAAATGGAACACCATATCCTTTGCAACATTAGCGGGCACATCTTCAAGGTCCTTTCTATTATGATCAGGGAGTATGACCTCTTTAATCCCCGAACGATGTGCTGCTGTTACTTTTTCCTTTACACCACCTATTGGTAGGACATTACCCCTAAGGGTTATCTCACCTGTCATTGCTACTTTTTCCTTTACAGGTATTCCAGATAATAGTGACACCAATGAAGTCACCATGCTAACCCCAGCAGATGGACCATCTTTTGGAATTGCACCTGCCGGAACATGAACATGTATGTCAGTTTTTTCATTGAATTCAGGATCTACCCCTAATTGCTCTGAATTTGCTCTTACATATGTTAGTGCTGCTGTTGCAGACTCTTTCATGACATCGCCTAACTGACCTGTTAGAGTTAACTTTCCTTTACCATTCATTTTTGTAGATTCGACAAATAAAATGTCCCCACCTGCTGCAGTCCATGCAAGACCAGTGACCACACCAGGTTTTGTGGACCGCTCTGCCAACTCAGAATGAAACCTTGGCGCTCCTAAATATTTACCTACCTGCTTTTTTGTTATTTTAATCTTATCATCTTTTAACTCTACCAGATCCCGAGCAACCTTCCTCAGAACATTAGCAACTTCTCTTTCTAGATTCCTTACGCCGGCCTCTCTTGTATAAGAACGAACTAATTCCTTTATGGAAGGAAGATCAAATGATACCTGATTCTTTGTTAGACCATTCTCTTCAATTTGTTTTGGCAATATATGTCTTTTTGCAATCTGTATTTTCTCATCCTCTATATAGCCAGAAAAATCAAGTATTTCCATCCTATCTCTGAGCGCTGGTGGTATGGCATCTTGATAGTTTGCAGTCGAAATGAACATGACATTACTAAGATCAAAGTCTACCTCAAGATAATGATCACTGAAGGAATGGTTTTGTTCAGGGTCTAATACTTCCAATAGAGCAGATGATGGATCACCTCTAAAGTCTGATCCCAATTTGTCGATCTCGTCCAACATGAATACGGGGTTATTCTTACCTGCTTTTTTTATACTTTGAATAACACGTCCAGGTAATGCACCAATATAGGTTCTACGGTGTCCTCGTATCTCGGCCTCATCTCGAACACCACCTAGTGAAAGACGAACAAATTCTCTTCCCATGGCTCTGGCAATTGATTTACCTAGGGACGTCTTGCCTACTCCTGGAGGCCCTCCAAAACATAAGATAGGGCCGCGAACGGTTCCATTTGGGTCTTTCTTTTGTTTTAAATTTCTAACAGCCAAATATTCAATGATTCTTTCTTTCACTTTATCTAGACCATAGTGATCCTCGTCAAGAATCTTTTTTGCCTCCTTAAGATCAATGCGGTCTTCTGTACTTTCACTCCACGGTAGATCTGCCAGCCACTCAATATAAGTTCTGGAAACATTGTACTCAGGAGATTGGGTTGGAATCCTAGAAAGTCGATCCAACTCTTTCATGGCTACTTTTTCAGACTCTTCTGGCATTTTTGCAGCCTTGATCTTATCCTCTAGTTCTTTGATCTCGACAGTTCCCTCATCCTCGCCAAGTTCTTTTTTAATTGCCTTCATCTGTTCTCTAAGATAGTATTCTCGCTGTGTCTTAGTTATCTCATCATGAACTTCAGACTGAATT
Source organism: uncultured bacterium (assembly GCA_964478995.1). Taxonomy (GTDB): domain Bacteria; phylum Fidelibacterota; class Marinisomatia; order Marinisomatales; family UBA1611; genus NZWG01. The sequence goes on along the minus strand of CAYZJY010000013.1, from coordinate 18,756 downwards.
TCTTCCCCTAATTTTATGCGCTGTATCTCTCGAGATATCAGGTTCAAGGCTTTCTCAATACGTCTTTTTATATTTAACTCTTCCAAAATTTCCTGTTTTTCTTTATTTGAGATCGTAATGACAGAAATTGCACGGTCTGTTAAACGATTAGGCTTTTGGATATTTTTTAACATTCCAGAGTGCTCTTCAGTTAGATTGGGCGCAACCTTCATGAGGTCTTCAAATGCTTGTCTAAGATTAGTGGTCAATGCATCCAATTCTAATTGGTCTGATATTGGTTCGTCTATCCTTGACTCAACAGCAGCAGTAAAATAAGGCTCATGGTCTGTGTACTCTAAGATCTTGACCCTTGATATTCCTTGAACAATCGCTGATTTACTGTTATCTGGCATGTCAAATACCTTCAGCACTTGCGCAAGTGTACCATAAGCATATAGGTCCTCTGGTTTTGGATCTTCGATTGATCCGTCTTCTTGCGCAACAACAACAATATAACGTTTCTTGGTATCTAACTCATTGATCAGTTTCAAACTTCGATCCCTGCCAATATATATTGGTATGACTTGCTGAGGGAATAAGACAGTATTCCGAAGTGGCATAACAGGATACTGATCAGTTTGCTCTATATCAAAGTTCTCTATTTCTTTTTCTGATAATTTTTCAGTCATAAATGTCCTCTAGACAATAATATCTAATAATTAAATTACAAGGATTATGCCAATTTGTTCAATATGATCATTAGTCTTGAAAAAAGATAATAGTCTGCAAAATTGGCATATATATTAAAAAGAACACTATTGGTCAATTGAATGGGGTCATACCCCTTCATCTGCATGATAGGAACTTCTGACCAAAGAACCAGATTTAACACTGTCAAAACCCATTTCAAGACCAATTTGTTTGTAGTCATTGAATTCTTGTTCTTCTACGTAACGATCGACAGGAAGATGGTCTTTTGTAGGTTGAAGATATTGACCTATGGTAAATAGTTTGACCCCTAGTCCGGCCACCTGCCCCATGGTATCAACCACCTCATCAAAACGTTCACCTAGTCCGACCATCATGCCGGTCTTAGTTCTCAGGCCATTATCAACAGAATATCTTAGAACATCCAAACTTCTTTGCCAATTTGCTTGAGTCCTAACCTGTTTACTAATTCTTTCAACACACTCCACATTGTGACTGAATATCTCAGGACCTGCATTGAATACCTTAAGTAGCGAAGGTTTATAGCCTTTAAAATCTGGTGTCAAGACCTCAACATTGCAATTCGGTACATGGTGATGGATCTGATCGATTGTATCAACCCATATAGATGCACCGTAATCATTTTTCAGATCATCTCTATCAACAGAGGTTATGACCACATGTCTAAGGTCCATCTTTTTGACCGCCATGGCTGTCCTATATGGTTCCAAGGCATCATCCCAGTTTGGCTTACCTGTCTTGACGGAACAAAACCCACAAGCTCTTGTACATACATCTCCTAAGATCATTATGGTCGCAGTACGCCTGTCCCAACATTCATAAATATTGGGGCATCTCGCTTCCTCACATACCGTATTAAGTTTGTTTTTTTGTACTACATCATTAACAAACCGATATCCCTCTGTGAACTGAAGACGAATTTTAGGTTTAATGGCTTTTGTTATCATTATTGAATTATATTTTTTTAAATAGAAAGATCATGTATCTCCGATATTTACGGAATAGAGCACTATCAAGAAGATCTAATTGATCCTTTTTTGACTGGAACTTTGGTTCAATTAATTTCCCAATTATTGATGCTGTCTTTGGATAGTTCTTTTTTGTAGAATAAACAACATAATCAATAGTGGGACTAATGAATCTCTCCATGAGATGCTTTCCATAATCAAGGGTCAGCATGGTATTTTCTGTTTGGTCATATTCCTTAAGCAACTCGAAACCATGATCTTGAGCAGATTCCAAATAACCGTGGATATCATGTGATGACCTTAGATGTGGGCTACTAGAAGTATCTCGAAAGTGTACAAAATAATCCGAGGCAAGTAGGTATCCACCTTCTTTTAATACCTCCCTTGCTTTCATGAAACCCTCTTTGATCTTGATGTAACATGCGCTCTCACTTTCAAGGATCAGATCAAATTTCCTCATTGCTTGAAATTGCTCAAACTTGCAGTGGTGAAAAGGTATTTTTTGGTCAAATTTTTGTTCAATAACTTTCTGCTGGTAATCATCTGGAGAAAGTGTCTCAATTTCAAAACCATTATTTATCAAAAATTCAGCATTTCCACCAATCCCACACCCAACATCTAAAATACTATTCACATCTTCAGGAATGTAGGAAGCAAGGTGCTCAATATATCTATTCTGCGCATCTTTTATGTCTTGGAGCGTCATAGTATCAAGCTGCATTGAACTAGGCTCATCCCAAAAACCATAATGAAGATAAGAAGACCGTATGGTCTCAGAGTACAGTTTTAAGACGTGGTCTACTGCCATTACAAGGCATCTCCTAGATCCATGTTCTCAATATTATGGCGCACGCTCTCAAGAAACCTAGACCCTCCAGCACCATCTATCAGCCTATGGTCAAAACCAAGTGTCAACATCATCATGCTTCGTATTGCAATTGAGTCACCTTCACTTGTCTCTATTACAACTGGCTGTTTCTTGATTGCTCCAACACCTAAGATTCCAACATTGGGTTGGTTAATAATTGGTGTACCAATAGAAACACCAAATACTCCAAAATTTGTAATGCTAAATGTTGTACCAGATAACTCTTCTGGATTCATATTGCCATCCCTTGTCCTTGTAGCGACATCATGAACAGAGCGACAGAGTCCTAAAAAGTTCTTTTCCTCACAATTCGACATTGAAGGTACCATGAGACCATTTTCAATTGCTACAGCGAGTCCTATGTTAATCTCTCTATGATAATTGACCCGAGTTCCAGAAATAGAAGAATTCATTTCAGGATATTCCTTGAGTGACCTTATTACTGAATCAACTATGAATGGAGTATAGGTCAAACCATACCCCTCCCTCTCTTCAAATGATTTTTCTTCTGTTTTGACAAATTCTACGATTGATGTCATGTCAACCTCTGTCATTACATATACATGTGCTGAGGTAGCGAGACTTTCCATCATATGCTTGGATATCAATTTTCTCATATGGTGCATTTCTTCAGAACGACCAGATCGGGGGCTCACAACATGCTGAGTTTTGCGATTATCTATCGATGCCGACCTCTCATCTTTTAGATAAGATAAAATGTCTTTTTTTGTTACTCTACCACCTCTACCACTTCCTTTTATCAATTCAAGTTCGCTTAAAGGCAGTTCATTTTCTGCGGCAATCTTCATCACAATTGGAGTGTAGAATACTTTACTTTTTGTAATTGGTGTTTTTGGAACATTATACTCTTTCTTTGGAACCGGCTCATTTTCTGGTTCTATCACTGGATCCACTAAATTAGAAATTACCTCGCCTCCATCTGTATCAATTCGTGCGATAACCTCACCCACTTCTCTTACATCATTGGGATCTGCCAGAATCTCTATTACGGTTCCAGCCGCAGATGAAGGAATCTCTGAATCAACTTTATCTGTTCCTATTTCTAAAAGAATCTCATCCAACTGGATCTTCTCTCCTACTTTTTTCCTCCATTCAAGGATCGTACCTTCATTTATGGACTCGCCCATCTTAGGCATTACGACATCAACGATCATCTAATACTCCAATAGTTCCTGAATAACATTTGATATATCCTCAGCTTGAGGGAGCACTCTCTCTTCTATGAGCCAGTTGAAAGGTACTGGAGAATCCTTAGCTGCAACTCTTCGAAGTGGGCCATCCAACAATTCAAAAAATCTGTCTGCTATCAATGCTGATATTTCTGCTCCAGGACCATTGGTTATATTATCCTCATGGACCACTAGCACCTTACTTGTTTTTTCAATTGATGATTCAATTAGATCTAGATCAATTGGATTCAATGTCCTCAGATCAATAATCTCTATCAAACCATCGGGAAGATTCAATAATTGTACGGCCTCCATTGATTTTTGTACCATTGCGCCCCAAGTTACAATTGTCAGTTCATCTCCTTCAATTACACGCCGGCCTTTTCCAAAAGGCAATAAATAGTCACTGTCAGGTTCCTCAGTCGCAGCATATCCCTGCCTATACAAACCCTTATGCTCCATGAAGATCACTGGATCATCCATTCTACAAGCCATTTTTAGAAGTCCTTTGGCATCAGCAGCACAAGAAGGATAGGCAATATATATCCCAGGCAAGTGAATGAAATAACCATCGATTGACTGACTATGACAAAGTGCACCATGTATGTAACCACCGACTGGAACTCTAATTACCATAGGGCAAGTCCATGCATTATTTGAACGATACCTCATGGTTGCTACCTCATTTCTGATCTGCATCATTGCTGTCCAAATATAATCTCCAAACTGAATCTCAACCACCGGTTTGTAGCCCGTTACAGCCATCCCAACAGCAGTTCCAACAATGGATGATTCTGCCAGTGGTGAATTAAATACCCTATGGCCTCCAAATTGATCTGAGAGGCCTTTCGTTGCTGTAAATACACCACCTTTGGGATCTGCAATATCTTGACCATATATGATCATTTTATCATTGAATTTCATCTCTTCGAGAAGCGCATGGTTTATTGCATCAACGATGACAATTTTTTCAGAGATTGAATTGAAGTCAGACTCTTCTGGAACCTCTTTACCACTATAGATGTGGTCTAACGCAGTATCTGGATCAGGATAATCTTGATCATCAGCCCACTCTGCATCATCATCGACTTGTTTGTTAACCTGAGTCCTTATTTTTTCAAACTCATCAGACTTAATGAGATTTTCCTTCATGCATTTTGATTCTAAAATAGTGAGGGGGTCTTTTTTGATATCTTTAGCAAGATCCTTCTCATCCCTATATTTTCTCTGATCATCTGAACTAGAATGAGGCAAAAGACGAACTACATGAGAGACAATAACAGAAGGGCCCTTACCCTTTCTTGCTCTTTGCACTGCTTCCTTAAAGGCTAGATTAGCCTCAAAAAAATCCGTTCCATCTACATCATATCTTGAAAGATTACCATACCCAGATGTCATGTTATAAATCGTACTGGCAGTCTGTTCTGATCTATGGGTCGATATTGCATATTCGTTATCTTGGATATGAAATATTACAGGCGCTTTGGAATTGCTTGCCCAATTCAATGCCTCGTGAAAATCACCCTGGCTAGTGGTACCTTCCCCAGATGAGACATATACAACATCTCTTGTCTTTTTTAATTTACAGGCCATTGCACAGCCTACGGCTTGAAGAAACTGTGTTCCTGTTGGACTTGATTGACTGACGATCCTCAGGCCTTTATGTCCATAGTGCTGAGGCATTTGTCTTCCACCAGAGTTTGGATCATCAGCTTTGGCTAAAAAAGATAATAATTGTTCACGTGCAGTCATGCCTAGTCCAATACAATATGCACCATCCCTGTAATAAGGAAATGACCAATCCTCACCAGGTTTAATTACCTCGGCTGCCGCTAACTGTGCAGCCTCATGACCTGAGGCTCCTATATGGAAAAAACTCTTACCTTGCTTGAGCAAAATAAGCATCTTATCATCTAGTTTTCTTGATAAGGCCATCTTGCGATAGACATCAATAATTTGTTTTTTTGTAAATCCGTTTAGACTTGCCATTCCAATTAACTTCTTGCGAATATCTGATCGAACTTATTAATAACCAATGATTTTACCTTTGCCATTTTTTGAGTTGTTCCCAATAATTGCTGAATGGACGTAACCCCACGATCAAAAATACCGCAGGGAATTATACCATCATAAAAAGATAGATTAGGATTAACATTTAGAGAGAATCCATGCATTGACACCCATCGACTAAGTCTCACGCCTTGCGCAGCAATTTTTTCATCTCCTACCCAGACTCCTGTCAAGCCTTCAACTCTATTTGCTAAAATTCCAAATTCCTTAAGAACCTCAATAGTAAGTTGCTCAAGAGAGCGCATATACCAACTTACACTTTTATTATAATTGGCAAGATCTAGTATAGGATACCCCACCAATTGTCCAGGGCCATGAAAGGTAATATCGCCTCCACGCTCAATGTTAAACACATCTATCGACCGGTCCCTGCTTTGTAGTAAATGGTTTACATCTGCATTTTTTCCAAGTGTATATACAGGATCATGCTCAACCAATATTAATACGTCTTCTATCTCTTTATTGATGCGCTTCTGTTGCAGATCCTTCTGAAGATTCCATACTTCCTCATAGGGCCTCTTACCAAGGTCCATCACATTTACACTGACTTTTTCTACTTCAAGCATAATTACTGATGGATGGATTGTCCATAAGCATCCATTGCTGCTTCCATAATGGCCTCAGATAATGTTGGATGCGCGTGTATTGTCGTGGCAATATTTTCCCAAGTGGTTTCCAAGGCCTTAGCGATTCCAAGTTCTGCAATCATTTCAGTGGCCTCTGCTCCAACAATATGCGCCCCTAATAGTTCACCATACTGTTTATCAAATATTAATTTTACAAACCCATCGGTATTTCCAACTGCCATTGCTTTGCCACTTGCTTGAAATGAAAATCTACCAACCTGAATTTCATGACCTGATTGAATTGCTTGTTCTTCAGTCATTCCTAATGATCCAACTTGAGGCTGACAATAGGTACACCCTGGAATATTTGAATAATCAATCGGGACAGTGTCAATACCAATAGCATGCTCAACTGCTACATGGCCTTGAGCAGATGCTACATGCGCTAACCACGGAGGCCCACAGACATCACCAATTGCGTAAATATTATTGATATTGGTCTTGTTGAATTGGTCTGTTATAATTGCCCCAGATTCTAACTCGACCCCTATGCCTTCTAATCCGATGTCCTCAATATTCCCTACAACACCCACTGCCATCAGTACCTTATCTGACTCTATGATCTCTTTAGATCCCTCACCACCGATATGAACCTTGACCTTTGTCTTCATTGCTTCAATTTTTGAGACCTTCATGTTTTTAGATATTGTTATTCCAGATCTTTCAAAATTTGTCTCAACTTCTTTTGATATATCTGCGTCCTCATTAGGCAAAATTCTATCCATCATCTCCAGGATATGCACTTTTGTACCAAACTCATTGAAGTAATAGGCAAATTCAACTCCTATCGCCCCTGAACCAATAATAATCATATCCTTTGGTGGCGCTTCAAGCATCATTGCTTCTTTTGAACTGATAATTCTATCCCCATCAAGATCCATTCCAGGGAATGACCTCGGCCTTGCACCAGTAGCAATGATTATCTTATCTGCTTCAATGGTCTGTGTTTTAGTACCTTTTTTTACAGCGATCGAATTGGATGACACAAGGCGACCAAGCCCATTGACATATTTAATGTTATTTTTCTTTATCAAAAACTCAATACCCTTGCTCAAGCGAGCAGAAACGTCACGACTACGTTTTACATTACTTTTAAAATCGACTTTAAACTTTTCAATTTTTATACCATACTTATCCGCATGTTTTACCAAATTATAAACCTCTGCATTTTTTATGAGTGCCTTCGTGGGTATGCAACCCCAGTTTAAACAGACACCCCCAAGTTTATCTTTATCTATGATGCAAACTTTTTTGCCTAACTGTGCTCCACGTATCGCAGCCACATACCCTCCTGGACCACCTCCCAGAACTGCAAGATCAAATCTAGGCATTAATCAGATCGCCTATTGATTATTGAAAGAAACTCCGATCGGGTTTCAACTGAATTTTTGAATTTGCCAAACATTGCGCTAGTTGACGCAAAACTATTTTGCTTTTCTACACCACGCATTTGCATGCACATATGTCGTCCCTCCATCACCACCGCAACACCTTTGGGTTCCAATACATCTTTAATGGAATCTGCAATTTGGTGAGTTAAGCGCTCTTGGACCTGAAGCCTCCTCGCATACATGTCTATGATTCTTGGAATCTTTGATAATCCAATTACTTTTCCATTGGGTATGTATCCGACATGCGCTTTGCCAAAGAAAGGTAATAGGTGGTGCTCACATAATGAAAAAAATTCTACATCTCTAACAATGACCATGTCATCCGCCTCTTCACTAAAAATAGCATCATTGATTATTTCATTAATATTCTGTGTATAACCTTTCGAAAAGAACTCCCAAGCCTTTGCAACTCTTTTTGGCGTCTTTAATAGCCCTTCTCTATCCACATTCTCACCAATCTCACTCAAGAGTTCCTTGGTCAATTGTTCTATTTTTTTTATTTCTTCCATTGTAATTATTCTTCCTCTAGTTCTGCGATCTCTATCTTTCCTTTCAATAGGTATATTGCGCCATAGATTATCGGAGTATCAATTAATGCCATAAGCATCTTGAACAACCAACCATCAATGATCGCTGATTTAATTTGACTAGGCTCCCATACTCCGACAAATAATATGCATATCACAAGAGTAGTATCAACAAGTTGAGAAGCAATTGTAGAGCCATTATTCCTCAACCATAAATGTTTTCCATTGGTTAATCTCTTCCAAAAATGAAATATCCTGACATCTATGATTTGTGCAAATAAGTATGCGACCATGGAAGCGGCAATCAGTCTCCATGCATTTTGGAAAACTGAGTTATACGTATCATCATTGACTATGGAACCTGGAATTGCCTCGAATTGTGCTCCCAGCCAAAGAAAAGACAGTACAAACATGGAGGCAATAAAACCAGATAATACAACAAGGTTTGCTTTTTTCTGACCATATAATTCAGAAATTAGATCAGTGACAAGGAAGGTCAATGGATAAGGGAGTATCCCGGCTGAGACTATGAAAACTTTAAATCCAAGATCAACTGTAACAAACTTATTTGCTATGAGATTACATGTCACTAATGATGCAATGAATATGCCAGTTAGAATGATGTAGAACTTATCTTTGAAATTCATCGGTCTTCTGGACCATAGTAGTCAGTGTGGATTGAATGGGTCTCTACTAACCTCAATCTATGTAATTGGCCTTTTCCCATGTCGGGGATGATCTGATCCCATATCCATATCAATATGTTCTCAGAAGAGGGCTGTTTGTTCTTAAACCAATCAATGTCCTTTTCAATTTGTGAATGATCTAAAATATTGATGACCTTTGAATGAATAGTCTTCTTTAATGCCTGTAAATCAACCAACCAGCCCGTATCTGGATCGATTGGACCAGTAATTGAGACCTCCAATACATAATTATGACCGTGCGTATTATAATCCTTTCCAAATACTTCAAAGTTCTTTTCTTCAGACCAATGATCATTTCCATATTTATGTGAAGCACAAAAATGATACTTTTTCGTTATGATGGGGTTACTCATTTATTTCATTCAAATTAGGTTAAGATAATTTAGTTTTTATACCAATCGCCAAGAATAGGGGTCAAGCATGATTGGTTTATGTAAACCAAATAAAACTTATATACATAAATCATATACCTTAATTTAGTTCAATGTTGATAATCATTAAAATCCAACATGCAAAATCTCGGCCTAATTCATTTGATCATTTCCAATTTAAACAACTCTATCAACATTGGTTGAATATTTTGTTTTAATGAGAACAACCAAGATAACTTTATTATCATAGATGAAAAGAATAGATAAAGCAAAGAAAATAGGCCAATTACTAGATGAATTATACCCTAGAACCCCAATACCCTTAGATCATACTAGCGCTTATACATTACTTGTAGCAGTAATGCTATCTGCACAGACTACAGATAAGAAAGTAAACCAAGTAACACCCAAATTATTTAAACTAGCAGATACACCAGAATCAATGGTTCTCCTTGAAATAGGGAACATAAAAAATATAATTAAAGAAATTGGGTTGGCACCTACAAAAGCAAAAAATCTAAAAAAAATGGCTAGGCAATTAATAAAAAATGGTGGGATGCGTCCGGATTGGGATTTTCTTGAAAGTCTAGCAGGAGTTGGCCATAAGACAGCCAGCGTTGTCATGTCGCAATGGTATGGCTTTCCTGCATTTCCTGTTGACACCCATATCCATAGACTTTCAGCCAGATGGGGTTTATCAAAAGCAAAAAATGTAGAAATGACAGAATATGATCTAAAGAGATTGTGGCCTAAGGAGACGTGGAATAAGAGGCATCTACAAATCATATTTTTTGGTCGTGAGTATTGCCCTGCTCGAGGCCATAATCTCAATACATGTTTAATATGCAGTTGGGCAGCTTCAAAAAAAAGAATAAAACAAGAGATGCACTAACTACAAAATTGAGAGTCTAATATATACCAAATAATCTATGGTACTATTAGGCAGTCGTATCAATTAATTCAAAAATTAAGTTAGATATATTTTTTACCAGACTGGCTCTAGTAACAACAATGTCACATCCAGCAGAACGAAATTTGGATACCTCGCGATTATTGAGACTACCCATACTCCCTATGACCTTTAGCCCTTTCCTCTTTAACTCTGATACAAGTCCTACAGAAGAAAAAACTTTTTCATCAAGGTCGACAATTGCCATTTTAGCATGCTGACTAAATTTATCAGGGTTTGTGTTTTCATCAGTGAACTCAATCTGACGATCAAGATCTGCGCATGCTGAGGACAACATGGACCCTAGTTCAAAATCTTTTACAAAAAGGATCACTTCAATCATTTTTACTCCAAGGTTGGTACCAATTTCCAGTCAAAATCAGTAGGATGATCAAGATTATCATAAGCCACTCCGATGGTCTCGATCTGATCTAACAAAAGTCTTATATTAATTCCTCTCTGAACTTCAGAAAATAGAATAAATTTTTCTTTGGATTTACGAAGTAGATTTTTTGCACCTGTCATGTTACCATTTCCAAGATGGACAAAACTAACTGATAACTGGATTAAGCCCTGAACAAATTTTCTATCCTCCAAGTAATAATCTGACCAGAGGTCTTCCCAAGACTCATGTGCTTCAAAGTAATCTTGAGCCATGTAATGCTTGAGTCCATCTTGGAATAGTTCTTCTTTTTTCCCTTCTTCAGTCACTGATACATACCGGATCATTCACATTAAAATGTTTTCCCTCTTTATGCACTGTACACGCCTGAAGTATTGGATCATGTTCAAAAAACAATATCCAATTCTCATATTCCATTCGAGGTAAAAGTTTCTGTTTCTCTTCCATTGTAATTACAGGTTTCACATCATAAGCCATAACCCATGGTATGGGTATGTGTGCTGCTAGTGGAAAAATATCTGCACCGTAAAACAATTTATTCACTCCATCAGATATGATAGGATGAAGTAGACCTGGAGTATGTCCATGGGTTACAAAAGTATCAATACCCTCAATAAATGTTTCTCTGCCATCAATAAGTTCAATCATGCTATTCTCTGCCAATACTTTCCAGTCATTCTCCATGAAACTACCAGCATCTTTTTGACTAGGATGATTCGCAAGTTCCCAGTTTTCCTTTGTGACCCAATATTTAGCATTAGGGAATGTTGGAACGATTTTACCAGAGTCTATCTTTGTATTACCGCCAACATGATCAAAGTGTAAATGTGTACATATAACATCAGTGATCTTATCTGCAGAAAAACCATATTTTTTTAATGATTTTTCTATGTTATATCGATCAGTATCAATGTTATACATATCTTTATATTTTTCTTCCCATTTGGTACCATTACCAGTATCCACAAGAATCTTTCTATCCTCACTTGAAAGTAGGAGAGACCGTGTCACCATTTTAATTCGGTTAAGACTGTCTGGTTGTGCCTTCCTTTCCCATATCGGCTTAGGAATAATTCCAAACATTGCTCCACCATCCAAGCCAAACTCAGATGTCTCGATACTAAATAGATCATAAATTCCAATTTTCATTATTTTGTCAGTTGGTTGAACCTTGAACCTATATTCATAAGTCCATTTTTATCAATATTCTTGCATAAGTAACGAATTGCCTCCAAAGTTACTAAATCCTCTGCTTTCTTATTTTTTGTTCTTTCTTTATTGATTATTCTCTCAGAAAAATTAATATAAGATCGTTTATTTAAATCAATCAAAAAATGATCATTGATCATTTTAGTTATACCTGTTTCATTAAAGTGTATTTCACTTAGCCAATAACTTAATTCACGCCTATATCCCCTTGACCTAACATATCCACCATTCCAAATTCTCTCAATCGCTGAAAAATAAATAACATCTCCAGTTTCAATTATTTTTTGTTTGATATCATCTGGGGTTATGACAACAGATTTATGAGCATTATCCAATCTATTTTTGTTAATTTGATCAAAAACACATTTAATGAAAGTCCAAGTATCATCCTTGATTTCTTGAAATTGATACCCTCTCAATATATGGTAAATGAACAAAGCATTTTTTGGGGCACTTTGCAATGCCAATTCTGCAAGAGTATCGAATGTTGCTCTTGATCTATCTGATGCGATGAATGTTTTTGACATGATTATTTCAGCCTTTTTCCAATCACCGACTTGGCAAGCATCCTCAAGTTCACCTACAAAAACAGTATGTCCAATACCATTTTGAATCACTTCATCTAATTTTTCTTGATCATTATTTCTGAATTCAAATTGGAACAAATAATCAACCGCAAATTTCAATAGCGCTGTGGGAGGATTCTCTCTATCATCACCAATGAGATTTTTTATGGAATTAATTACACAGATAGGATGTAATTCTAATTTCCTATCAAAACTAACCAATGCACTTGCATGTAGCAATTCATAAAGAAATACCACTAATGATTCACCAATCAAACTAGATGATATCATCCTATGGCATACTTGCTTGTCTTTGTTACATAAGGCAGATCGGAGATTAGGATCAGCCATTCACGAATTACTTTTTCTTTTTATTTGTTGGACCTAAATACATGAACAATTGAAGAGATAGGCCTGTACCTTTTGAGAATTGTGTAGGCCAATTATTGTTTGGATCCTTATGCGGAAAGTCTGGGTTATTTACTTCAAAACCTGCTCTAAAATCATGGAAATATCCTGCTTCAACACCCCAGCGTGCACCAAACCGTCTTCCAACAAGAGGTCCAAACCTTATGCTTTTGTCATTTCCTGGGCCTGGATTTTCATAATTTCCATCAGGAATGATCATGACTCTAAATCCTGTCCATCCAATATTAAATGGATTTGCCTTTCCATCTCTAAGGCTTCCTTTGAACATATAATACGTAAGATCAAAACTAGAATTTGGGGAAAAACTATATCCAATGTTAAGCACCTCCCACTTGCGATCTCTTTTTTTTAAAATACGGCTGATGTCTATGCCTGTACCAGACCATGGGATACCTAACTTGAGTCCAATATCAGTATACTTGTTGAGGCCATGTCTCCACCAAATAACTGGGATGACATTTTCTGCAGAAAATGAAAAACCCGTGTTAGTCTCGCCCTTCACTGGTATCTGTGGTAAAACAGGAGGATGAGAAGAGCAGCCAATACTATATATAAGTAAAACTATAAAAAGAAGGAGAAGGTTCCGATTTATCATGTCAGCGACGAAAATACAGAAATCTCTTAGAGTTTAAAACCTAAAATGAAAAACTTATTTCAAGTAGATCATCTTACGACTAAATACTGCTGGAGGAGCGTTATTGACTTTAGCAAATAATGTAATGAAATAGATACCTGTTGAACGTCCATCACCATCCCAAACATAATTATACATGCCACGGCTCTTGTATTCTTCCTCTATTAATTTGTCATGTATTCTACCAGTAGCATCTGTTATGTACAAATTCACAATTGCATCCTCCAAAAGATCAAATGAAATCTTTGTCTGGCCATTGAATGGATTTGGATAATTTTGATAAAGGACAAATAGGTCTGGGACTAACTCCTGATCAAAATAATTATCTATTGATTCATTTGGCATACCGAGTGTTTGAGAATCGGAATAATGCCAACTCCCACCATCAGGTATCCTACTGATGGCAAATGGAAGGGTATCCAACACAATGTATTCCAATGTATTTTTATTATCACCTAAGGTGTTTAGTGTTATGATAGTTGGTAGTTCAATAGCCTGATCAAGGATAAAAGTAGAATCCTCATATTGTGTCTGGAATTCATCATAAGTTCCTATTTCCCATAATCTGGAGTTGTTATTTTCAATAGAATACTCTTTATCAAACTCTTGGTTGCCTGTCAACTCAATCTTGAGTTTCCTTGTAAAGGGATTCCAGGTGAATTCATTGAAAAATAATGAAGACTTTTCATTTTCAACTCTTATGGAACTCTCAGATCGATCACCCATCGGTATTATGTCTCCCTCGATCGTATAAATGACAGGATCATCAATGAACAGGGGACAACTCTGTATAAAAACATCATCCATCATGAGATCAACATAGTCCCAATTAATTGGGACATGTAATAACATAAGTTTTGGGTTTGAGTTTTCATGATTGTCTATGCCAATGTATTCATCCCCAGACATAACATAGATATCATTCCCATGAGTTTGCTCAGGGTGGAATAAGTAGATATTCAATAAGTGTCCACCATCAGTTTGCTTAGAACCAATGATCCTTATGGGAGCAACGATGTCATAAATATTCTTAGCGTCAACATATGAAGCATTTAATGATTCCCACTCATTTCTGATATCCAATATTGATTCTTTGACATTAGCCTTCCATTCATGAGGCTCAAGATATAAATGATTTCTGTATAATAGACCATATTCCATAATATCATCATGAAGAGTTTTATTATTAATGACATCATCAATAATTTGAATTGCAGACTCTATCTCTAATAACTTTTCTAGAGGGAATACTTCTATCCATCTATTATTTGATTGCAAATTTGGGTTGAGCAAGGACAGAACTGCAGTCAAATCAGTGTATGGATAAAGATTTTTTAATTCTTGATGTAAGTGCTCAATAATCAAATGATGTACTGATCTTACATCCATTTCACTTAATGGAATAGATCGAATTGGAATACATGTACCAAAAGGTGGTGTCACAAGATCACTACTGTACGTTTTTCCAAACATATCGGTCATTTCTATTTTATAGAAATACCGTGAATCAGGTTCACAATTGGAATCAAGATATTTGGTTTTATCTTCTCCTAAAATAGATAATAATTCAAACTGTTTTTGACCAAACTCCTTTGAAAAGATCTTTGTTTCACTAACTTTTATGGTATCAGGAATGGACCATGATAGAAGCAATGTCCCTTGTCCATCATACACAGATAGATCAATTAATTGAGAATTATCAAAGCCAGTACGATCATTACTTTCTGTAGCCTCAATAAAACAAGATAATATGAGGACTATTGATATGTTTTTAATTGTTTGAATCATGAAAACAGCAATTAGGCGAGAAGTAATTTCTATGAAATTTGCAATGAAGGCAAGGGATTCATTTTGAAAGCGAGATTATTTGATATAGGTTACCTTTTTATAACCAAATTTGCCATTGTATCTAACTCGTATGATATATACACCACTCGCTAATTTACTTGGCTCCCATTTCAATTTTTGAACATTGCCAATTGTCTTGCCATCAAAAATATTTGAAATGAAACTACCATCGTGGGAATAGACATCGACCTCCAGATCATGAGAAGACCCAATTTTAATTTCAATCTTGATGGAGGGGTTAAATGGATTGGGATAGGCTTTGATCAGATTGTAGTTATATGGATGCAATTCTTGACCATCTAGGCTATTAGTGATCTCATAATTAATCGCATTTCCTGCATTCACAATGCCATACCCATAAGTATTATTCGCACTATCTGCCATTGATGCTGTCATCATGATCGCTTCCCTAACCTGCATTGCGGTCCATTCCGGCCTTGCCTGAATTATCAATGCAGCAACACCACCAACCAAAGGGCATGCAAGGGAGGTCCCACTTAACTGAGAATAATTTGTTGTACTATTTGGATTGATGCACCATGTCTGCCTGCCTCTTGCACAAACCTCAGGTTTAATTCGACCATCTGCAGTCGGACCATGGGAACTAAAACTGGCAATATCGCCATTATCCCATACCGCACCTACAGAAATGACAGAGTCAGCGTCTGCAGGTGCAATGATGTAATACCAATCATCGTTGCCTGAATTTCCTGCAGCTGTGACACACACCATACCCAAACCAACTGCAATATCAACACCAATTGTTGTTACAGCTGTATTACCATCCATGTCAGAGTACTCATACCAATCCAAATAGCCTAATGATGTAGAGACCACATCCGCACCATTTGCCTCTCCCCATTCCAAGCCTGCAACATAGTTATCTTCTTCTTGCTGTATCTCTTGGGTTACATCCTCTGTCTTCGCTAATAGAAACTCAGAATCAAATGCAACACCTATTAATTCTCCAGGAGTATTAGCAGCAATAGTCGAGAGCACTGCGGTACCATGATAATCCTGACCATCAGCATCTTCTTCATCGGTCTCATTTGCTGTTTCATCATCATCATTGATGACATCCCATTGTGCAATCACATTGATGTTACTTAGAGCATCATGAGTAAGATCGAAACCAGTATCTAACAAAAGAATCCTGACCCCCTCTCCTGTAAAACCTTGCTCATGCAATTCATGGACATTGATCTGTTCTATCTGCTCTTGTGCATTGCCATAGTCAAAATCCCTTGAAAGGGGACTAATATCAACATATTCCTGATGAGTTTCATTTTTATAACCAATTACAGGTTTGATATTATCAACAAAAGGAAATGCCATGATCGTTTCCAAGTCATTCAAGGAGCATATCACTGATATTGCATTTAACCAACGGCTCTTATTTTTTATTGTTACGCCAAGAGATGATATTTGATCGACATAAACCGGGGATACAGATAGGTCGAACCATGATGCTTTGCCTAGAACACCATTTTTGATTCTTCGATCCACTGCCTTTTGGTCTATCGAAGTAGAAACTGAACCATTTTTATCAGTGAAATAGATCCATGCCCTGTAATCACTACCTCTCTTACCAAGTTGCATTTCTTGCAGGTCATATTTCATGCAATAGATCACGCTTTGCAACATGATGATCAATGAAAAATATCGCATTATTGGATACCTAATATAATATTAGATAAGGCCATCAGGTCCATGACATCTAAAATACCGCTCCCATCTAGGTCACAAAAGAATAATTGAGATTCTGTTGGCTCAATTCCAAAAATAAGTAAATCTGCCATGGCAAGTAGGTCAAATATATCTACATGCATATCTAGGTTATAGTCCCCCATTACGCCAGAGGGAAAACCTGATATAGAGAAATCATCAAAGGTAAATCCATCACCTTCAACAAGGTCATCAGAGGTTTGAATAAAACGAAATCCTGTTATTGAAGTTTCACCCAACTGGCCCAGCAATACTGTCTCCTCGATCCAATCGCTTTGTGAACCATCATATCCGTGCTCTCCAAATGGTTGTGCCGGTTGACCTGAACCAAGTTCTGTATATTCTCCTTCAAGACTGACCCATCCCGAATCTTGCACATGTGCTTGGAAACGAACGAAATCCCAGTTGGATTCAATATCCCATTTAGCCGTGAACTTAACTGCTGGACTGGTGAGGTAATGTAGATTGATGGCGTGAGTGAATTCTGCAATTGATTCTTGTGCTTCTTGATATTCTCCCTCTGGACTATCTGATAATGCAAATGACCCAGATGCAGCATCATCAGTAAGACCCCAATCGCCATCCAAGGACCAATTAGTCAATTCATTTTCAAATCCATCAAAAAAGAATATTTGCCTTTGACCTATGATAAATTGAATTGTATCAATTCTTGAAAAACTATTTTCATTATTTAAAGATATGATGACACCAGAACTACCACCTAATGGTGCATTTTCTGCAATGGAAATTGAAAGAGAAATATCATCATGGTCTCGTGCATCGATCTCACTCATGACATAGGATTCCATGTCTAGAGAAATATAATCATTTAATGCTTGAATACTGATCTCTATGTCACCATCAGAATTACTAAGGCCTCGGTTTTGGATCATAACCTCAAGTTCCAATGTGTCTCCGGGGATAACATCCTCTTCAGATAATTGATGTGAGTGTACAACCATATCAGTTCCTGCAACAAATGCGAAAATTTTATTTGAATGAACCTGGTTAATACACAATTGGATAACATCATCCTCAGATGGCCAAAATCCCTGTGATGATGAACCAACTTCTGGCACATAAGAAATAATGTTTTGATCGCCATAGGTCCAATCAACTGCATCACCATTTACGGTATATCCAATCGTTGCAAGTCCCGTTCCAACAGGATAGCCATTATACCTTGCCATCTCTTCTCCTATTTCTCTCAGTGTTGTAAGATCTGGTTCATCAGGTAATGACCCATCACCCCATGGATGGATATATATGTTTGAATAGGTATGATAATGCAAAACATTCTTGAATTCACGGCCAATAATAAAAATACCAACTGCCTGTGTTTCTGGTTCAGAGAATTCTGATTCACCTCTGTAAGTGGATGAACAAGGGTTTGGAGAAGAGCCTGTGTTATCTGAGCCCCAGCCATAACCATAGTTCCGGTTAAGATCAACACCTCGATTCGTGCCATCACCACAACCGGTATCTAATCGATTTTTTCGGTGCATCCCTCCACCATCAGGCTCAATATACTCGTTATATATGTAACCATCTGGATTAACAACAGGTA
>CAYZJY010000012.1:0-34313 GCA_964478995.1 uncultured bacterium | reverse complement strand
TTTAAGAACTATCTGATACTTATTCGTTTAACCTTCCAAGGCGACGGTATTTTTCTTTATATTTTTCCCAGAGGTCTTTTTGACGATCGGAAAGATCTAGTTCTCGACCTTGGATAAAGGCCTTTATTGGATTTGTCGTTTGTGTCAAAGGCTCACTTTCCGCGATAAAAAATGTTGCGTCTTTTCCCGGCTCTAGCGATCCGATCCTATCATCCACTCCTAGTATTTCTGCTGCAGATAAAGTAATTGATCTTAGGGCTTGCTCTTTTGATAATCCCCAAGAAGTGGCGCGCATTGCCTCATCGGGCAGTGTCCTTACATGGCCATCCATGGGATATCCAGGATTCAAGGATATGCAGAAATGGACTCCTGACTCATGGAGAAGAGCAGGCAACTTATAAGGCATGTGTATGGGTTCAAATCTTCTTCTTGGGGTTACTTGTACTCCCAAAAGAATCACGGGAACATTATTTTCCACCAAGACCTTCGGATTGACCCAGGAATCTCGTCCCCCAACAATAACAATATTAAGATCTTGCTCATTTGACCAGTTGATTGCTGCTTCGATCTGTCTTATGTCATTGGCCTTCACATGTATCGGCTCTTTATAAACCACAAAAGGTATCATCGACTCTAAGCGTAGATCGGTCTCCTGCTTGTGTTCTGCTTTTCTTTCCTTTGCACTTTTACGTTGGTGATATGCTCTGACATTACGGATCAATTGATCGAGTTCTCTGACCTGTTGGTTATATTCATCACGTTGTGTCTTCTCATTCTTTTTTGTTTTCTTTCCATAATTGAGGTACATGTTTGGCCAATTGATGTTCAACGCAGCAGGATGTTTCAAGGTCGCATCTTCCCACGTCCATCCATCCATTAACATCACTGATGACTGACCTGGTATTCTCCCAGAGGAGGGTGCAGAATTAACAACTAAGATTCCATTTGATCGTGTAACTGGAATTAGGTCTGAATCGGGGTTATATGCCACGTTTGCTCTTACATTTGGATTTATCTCACCAATCTCAGAGTGGTCATTGGTTTGTTTGACAGCGGAGATCTCGGTCAGACCAATTCGAGTGTATCCAGCAACAAATCCTGGTACAACATGCTTCCCATAGATCTCATAAATATCAGTCTCTGGAGATGGTTGGATCTGTTCATCTATGGTTATGATCCTTCCCTCTGCAAACAATAGATCATGTTCTTCCAAAATATCACCTGAAACTGTATGGAGCGTGCCTCCGCGAAGCAGTATGGGCCTTTTCTGTTCAGTTCCTGGAATCTGGTTATTTGAAAATAGATTTGAGATAATGAATACTATGAATAGATATCTCATTTTTGAATCTCCGACCCCATGAGTTCAATATCATTGATCTCACAGTTATGAAAATGTCTAGGTGTACTGCTGTTTGGTCTCATGTCCTTACCAGAAGATGAAGATTTGTGAGACAATATCTTTTGTATCAAATTTTCTCTTTCTGTCTTGTCTCTTTCTTCTAGTTGGGCATTCTCATCCACAGACCAAAACCTGGTGCCTTCGATCCAAGTCTCCAGAACTTTTGAGTAGATGGAGAGGGGTTCTCCATCCCATATGACAAAGTCAGCGTCCTTGCCTTCTTCCAAGGAGCCCACCCATTTGTCGATCTTTAATTGTTTTGCTGGGTTGATCGTTACAAAGTGTAGTGCCTCTTCCTCTGAAAGTCCACCATACTTGACAGCCTTCATGGCCTCAGTGTTCATTCTTCTTGCCAACTCAGAATCATCAGAGTTGAAGGATACCAGAACATTATTCTTTGCCATCAATGTTCCATTGTATGGTATCGCATCAATTACCTCGTATTTATATTGCCACCAATCCGAAAAGGTGGAAGCGCCTGCTCCATGCTCAGCAATGCGTTCAGCAACTTTATATCCTTCTAGAACATGTTGGAATGTTGCAATTGTAAAACCAAAATCTTCTGCAATACGGGTCAACATCCATATCTCATCTTGTCGGTAGGAATGACAATGGAGTAATCTTTTTCCTTCCAATATCTCGGCCAAAGCCTCTAGTTCAAGATCTTTTCTTGGCGGAATCTTTTTCTTCTGAGCTTTGGAATTTCTATCATAGGTCTTATGACGATGCCTGTAATCCTGTGCTGCTCTAAATGCATCCCTGATGACCTGCTCAACGCCCATTCGAGTTTGAGGGTATCTACCATTCCCTTGCCAATTGGCCTGCTTAACATTTTCACCTAATGCGAACTTGATGCCTTGAGGAGCATTCTTGAAAAGGAGACCCTCAGGCCCAGAACCCCATCTGAGTTTAATGACGGCGTTTTGCCCCCCGATCGGATTGGCAGAACCATGAAGGACGTTTGCCGTGGTCAGTCCTCCACCTAGTTGTCTGTAAATGTTTACATCATCTGCAAATAATACATCGCGTATTCTTACCTCAGCCGTTACTGCTTGTGCACCTTCGTTAATGGATGATGCAGCGGAATGGCTATGGCAATCGATCAGTCCGGGTGTTACATGTTTTCCAGTTCCATCTATGATAAGAGCACTTCCCATTGGCACGCTGATGTCAGGTGCGACCTTGTCTATCTTACCGTTGACAAAAAGGATGTCCCACTCTTCTACGATGCCCTTTGAGCCACAGGTCCAGATCGTTGCATTGTCTATCAAAATTGCATTAGGGGAGAGGAGTTCTTTATCCAAACCATATGCACCTTCAGGAAAGAATAATTTTGCTTCACTTACCAATTCTTTGTCTCTAGGAATTGGTTTTACTTCAACCGTGCGCTTTGCTTTGAAGTCGTAATCTTTTGAGCCATCATAGATCATGCCGATGATCTTATCTTTCTTGGCCTCACCATTGAAGGCAAGCATGGCATCAACATCCAACAAAGAGCCACTTACCTTGAACTCAATGGTTTTACCATGGATCTTCAAACCTATCAAATTAAGTGTTTCATCACCTATCTTTAATTTTCCTTCCAACTGATTATTTGCCAAGGCTGACTGGTTTTTATTTTTGTCTTTCTTATAAATGCTGGGAACTGATAGTTCAAGTTCATAGGTATTGCCCATGATATCAATATCCCATTTTCCTGCAAGAATGATCTTGTGTCTTTCAGTAATGTATTTTTCTTTTCCAGCAAGCCAGACAGATGTTACTCTGGATCTAAGGTCAAAATAATTCCCATCGGTGATGACTAGATTTGCCATGAAACCAGGTTGTATCTTTCCTAGAACCTTGTCCATTCCCATAGCCTCGGCAGGATAGGTTGTAAGAGCGGCGAGTACGACCTCTTGTGATATTCCACGGTCAATAATCCTCCGGATGTTCTTTCTAAAATCCGATTTCTTTTTCAATGTTCCAGAAGTGAGACCAAAACGAAGGTCTGCATCAAAGACCTTTTTTATGTTGTCTGGCGCCATGTCCCAATGTTTTAATTGTTCATTTGAGAATTGAAGGGCGATGTATGGGTCTTGTACCTTTGGTTTATTTGGAAAATCAAGAGGGAAGATCAAAAATGGATTTTGCTCTTTGATCTCATCTAACCTTCTATATTCATATCCACTACCAAGTAGCCATGGATTTAGATTGAACTCCTCAGCGATCTTCAATGATCGCAGAGCGCCATGCTCTTCATTTGTCATGAAAAGAACAGGACGTCTTTCATTTTTAAAATTTGCCAATTCCAATAGAGATGGATTCAAGGGGAGAGGTTCGTTTTCTTCAGGGTAATCTTTGATCACTTCAAGCGAGCGTTGATACCAATCTGCATCCATGAAGGTCTGTCTTATCACCGCAATGACGCCTAATAAGGAGTTAGGATACCCCCTGTCTGACCATCCAGTCGTTTTGAACTCTATTAACTGGGAGACATCTTTTGCAACAGAGACCATCTCATCATCAAGGACCACAAGGTCTGTCTTGCCCTTGAAGATTCCTTTTTCAGGTACCACATGGGCTAAAGTGATACCTATGCCATGGAGTGCTTTTAGATCTTTTTGTTTTATTTTTAGATCATCTTTTGCTCGATAGTCGGCCCTGATCTTATTATTCCAATGATCATCAGGACTCTTGACCTTCTCATCTTGTTTTACCTGCAACCAGCCATCAATAAAGCCTGGATATACATGTGCTCCTTCCATGTCGATCTCATATGCATCAAGCGGGACCTTGATGTAGCGACCAACTTTTTCAATTCTACCATCTCTGATCACCAGAGTCGCGTCTTTAATGGAATCTCCTGGTTCTGTATGAACCATGGCATGGGTCAGTGCCCAGACCCTTGGATCATTTCTGTGTATGTCCTTGACTGGTTCAGTCTGACCAATAAGCATTGAACTGATAAGAAATAAATATGGAAATTTGCGTATCAAAAGTTTGGACCTTTCAATTCATTATTATTTAAGAAGTCTGTAACATACTCAAAAGTATCCCCAATATCATCAGAAATATGAAATAGTTCAAGGTCTTCTGCTGATATGGTCCCGATCTCAACAAGATATTCCCAGTTCACTACTTTTTCCCAAAATTCCTTCCCATATAATACAATGGGCAATCGTTTTTTGATCTTCTCAGTTTGAATAAGAGTTAATAGTTCCATTATTTCATCGAGTGTTCCAAAACCACCTGGCCATACGACCAATGCTTTTGCAAGGTAGAGAAACCAAAATTTACGCATAAAAAAGTAATGAAATTTCATGTCCAGATCGTCAGATATCCATTTGTTTCCCGAAGATTCAAAGGGCAATGAAATAGTAAGTCCTACATTTATCCCTCCTGCCTCAGATGCACCCCGATTTGATGCTTCCATGATCCCGGGACCGCCGCCAGAACAGATGATGTAGCGATGTTTGGTTCCCTTTAATCCTTTGCTCCATTTTGTCAATTTTTTTGCTAGTTCGCGTGCATCTTCATAGTAGCGACTCATCTTCAGATCCATTTTCAAGCGAGCAATGAGTTTCTGATCGGCATTTTTTGGTGCATTTGACAATGCCTGCTCTGCATCTTCTCTTGATAATGTTCTCGCTGATCCAAAGAAAACGATCGTATCTGATATGTTGTTACGTTCCAAGCGTTGCAAGGGCCCATAGTATTCTGATAATATTCTTATTGAGCGTCCAGATGCGCTTCCTAAAAAGTCTCGATTGAAATAAAACCTATCCTTTTTATCTATTTTTGACATACTCTTCAATCCTTTTATATGTTAATTCGTAAAGTAATTATATGTTAATTCATAAAGTAAAACTTTTCTTTTTGATAAGAAAGACCAGATTACAATTGATATAATCTATTGATTGAACAAAATTAATCTGGGTATTTTCTGGCAATGTATTTTCGCATATTATTCATTGGGCTATGTCTTTCATGTGCTTCTCCACCGCCTAAGCCAGTTGTCATGCCACCTACGAAGAATGTAACTACAGAGCCTCTAGAGGAGACGGTATATACTCTTGGATACATGTCAGAGTATGACATATGGGAGTTTTTGAAGGAGAATCCATCTGAGAAAGATGTTCTTGAGACATTTGGATTTCCAGATTCTGTATGGTTGGATGATGAACAATCGACAAAATATCTTTACTATTACATATCAAAAATACGTGATTATAATACTATTGAGGTCAGTGTATTGACTGATAGTGTTTCTGGATTTGAATGGGACTAGCAAATTATGAGTAAAAAACCATTGAATTATAGTGATTACTTAAAACTTGACGATATTCTGAATAGCCAAAAGTTGAAGAGTGCAGAACGTGGGACTCCTGCTCATGATGAGATGCTATTCATAATTATTCACCAAGTCTATGAACTTTGGTTCAAACAGCTAATTCATGAGTTGGACTCGGTGCTATTGATCTTTAATAAGGAATCCGTTCTTGAGTCTGATGTGAGTCTTGCTGTATCAAGGTTAGATAGGGTCATAGAGATACAGAAGATACTCATAGATCAGGTGCGGGTCTTGGAGACAATGACAGCGATGGATTTTTTAGAATTTAGAGATGATCTATTCCCTTCATCAGGCTTCCAAAGTGCCCAGTTTAGAAAATTAGAGAATAAACTGGGGTTACAACGGATTGATAGGATCAATTATGGTGGCAAGGATTATAAGGATGCGATCATTGACAAGGAAAAACAAGATGTAGAGTTTTCTGAGAGCGATAGGTCACTTTTTCAACTGCTTGAGACCTGGCTAGAGAGGACACCCTTTTTATCATTCGAGGGATTTGATTTTTGGGAACAGTATAGTGATGCTGTGAGATCCATGCTGAAGAATGAAGAGAGTGTGATAATGAATAACCCTAACTATTCGGAAAGTGAGATAGAGTACCATCTTAAGGAGCATGGAAGAGCTGTATCCTCTTTCGAGGCAATGATCGATCCAAAAAAACATGATGATCTGATAAAGGGTAATAAGAAACGATTTTCACACAAGGCGACACAGGCGGCATTGCTTATCTTTTTATATCGAGAAGAGCCCATATTGCATTCTCCTTTTAATTTTTTATCACGGCTAATGGATGTTGATGAATTATTCACTACTTGGAGACAAAGACATGCCTTAATGGTAAGAAGAATGATAGGTGCCAAGATCGGGACTGGTGGTTCATCAGGGCATGCCTACCTAAAATCTACCGCAGACCGCCATAAGGTCTTTGCAGAATTAGCAGACCTATCGACATTCTTCATTCAAAGGTCAGCTCTGCCTGAATTACCTGAACACATAAAACGAAACTTGGGGTACCATTTTCAATCATGAAATCATCATTAGAGAAAAAGCATGCTATCATATGTGGCAGTACTGATGGCATTGGACGATCAACTGCTATTTTATTTGCAAGTCTTGGATGTGAGGTTACGTTGGTTGCTCGTGATCAAGGAAAATTGGACAAAGCATTATCCTTGTTGGAAAATGCACATGGACAAGTACACCAAACCATCTGTGCAGATTTTAATGACCCTGAAGATTTAAAAGGAAAGGTAAATTCCCATGTAGGTTCATTGGGCAAAGTTGTTGACATATTGGTCAATAATTCAGGAGGCCCCCATGGTGGTCCGATTATTGAGGCTGAAGAGGATGAGTTTAGAGAAGCATTTGACCGATTATTGATCTGCAATCAGGTCATGGCAAAGGCTGTATTCCCTGGGATGAAAGAGAAAGGTTCTGGTAGAATAATAAACATCATTTCCACCTCTGTAAAACAGGTAATACCTGGGCTAGGTGTCTCTAATACGATCCGAGGAAGTGTTGCGCAGTGGGGTAAGACCCTTGCTCTAGAATTAGGTGAATACGGAATATGTGTCAATAATGTATTGCCTGGATATACGTCGACCGCTCGGCTTGAAGAACTCGCTAAGAGCAAGGCAACAGCATTAGGTGTGAGCACTGATGAGGTCTATGGGCAATGGGAGAAAAATACTTCCCTCAAACGTTTAGGAACGCCAGAAGAGATAGCCAATACCATCGTCTTCTTGGCATCTGATGAATCTGCATACATCACAGGCCATAATCTTTCAGTCGATGGTGGCCGTTTTGGCGCATGATGAAAAAACAAGTTTCATTTGAGCATGTGATCTATCAAAAGTCAGATTCAGCATTTAGGAGCACAAATTTTCCAGATGCACATATATCTGGCGCCAAGATTGTAAAGGATCAATGGAACTGATTCAAAACTATATTAATGGAGTATATGTTCCTACTTCTTCCAATGAACGAGTAGATCTACACGATCCAGCAACAGGTCAGGTCTATGGCCATTTAATGGATTCAAACATTGATGATGTTGATCATGCTGTTCGATCTGCCAAGGATGCATTTCCGATCTGGTCTGCATTGACCTTACATGAAAGAGCAGACTATCTAATAGCGATCGCTGAAGAGGTCAGTTCTCGATTGGATGAATTCTCAAAATTTGAATCCAGAGATACAGGGAAACCCATTTCTCTTGCTAGATCTCTTGACATTCCAAGATCAATATCCAATTTTAAATTTTTTGCTGATCATGCTAAGAATTTTGATTTTGAATCCAATTTGAACAGCAAGAGGTCAAACAATCAGATTATCAAGTTTCCCCTTGGGGTTGTCTGCTGCATATCGCCATGGAATTTGCCTCTATATCTTTTTACGTGGAAGATCGCTCCGGCATTGATCGTGGGCAATACGGTGGTCGCGAAACCATCTGAGGTAACGCCTTATACCGCGTACCTCCTTGGGGATGTATGTTCCAATATTGGGTTACCTCCAGGCGTACTGAACATCATTCATGGTAGAGGGAACACAACCGGAGATCTTTTGGTTAGGAATAAAAGCATCAAGGCCATTTCATTCACTGGTGGGACTGAAACTGGTAGGTCGATCTTTAAGAATGCATCAGATTCATTCAAAAAATTATCATTAGAAATGGGAGGAAAGAATCCAGCGGTCATATTTGATGATTGTGATTATGAGCGCATGCTGGATACGGTTGTTAGATCATCATTTTCAAATCAAGGACAAATATGTCTGTGTAGTTCTCGCATTCTGACCGAAAAGACCATTTATGAACAGTTCAAGAATGATTTTTGCTCGAAGATATCAGAGTTGGTCATTGGAGACCCGCTCGAAACTGAGACTGAATTTGGAGCAATATCTTCTGAGCAACATTTTCTCAAGATAAATAGTTATATAGAATTAGCAAGACAAGAAGGCGCGAGAATCCTCACAGGCGGTGAAATAAAAAAAATGAATGGTCGATGTACCGATGGTTGGTTTGTCAAACCAACGGTCATTGAGGACCTAGATCATTCTTCAAGGTTAAATCAGGAGGAGATCTTTGGACCTGTGGTCACGTTACAACCCTTTGATTCAGAATCTGATGCCGTACAATTGGCCAATGATACAGATTATGGATTGTCTGCAACGATATGGACAGAAGACCTAGAAAAAGGACAACGAGTTTCAAGGAGCATAGAGGCCGGAGTAATATGGATCAATTGCTGGCTATTACGGGATCTCAGGACACCCTTTGGTGGTATCAAGAATTCTGGTTTGGGACGAGAAGGTGGAGATGAGGCGATCAATTTTTTCACAGAACAAAAGAACATTTGTGTGCCCACATGACACCTAAATATCATAAACATGTCTTTATTTGTACCAATGAGCGTGCTAAGGACAGTCCAAAAGGTGATTGCATTAGATGTGGCGCAATGGATATTAGAATGAGGTTTGTTCAACTTATTGGACAACATGGCCTAAAGGGTAAGATCAGAGCAAATAAAAGTGGCTGTTTGGATGCCTGTGAATTGGGTCCAGTCGTTGTAATTTATCCAGATAATATTTGGTATACTCAAGTTAAACTTGAGGATGTTGATGAAATTTTTCAGACCTCAATATTGAATGATGATATCGTTGACAGACTGTGCTCTGATGAGGACACATGGAGAAGATTGAAAGACATTAGAGGATCAAGCAAATGAATGAAACAGTCAATACAGATAAGGCTCCGGTCCCTGTAGGTAAATATCCCCATGCAAGAAAAGTAGGAAATTTACTTTTTCTATCAGGCGTTGGCCCAAGAAGACCTGGTACCAATGTCATTCCTGGTGTAATGATGGATGGTCAGGGCAATGCCGTAGGTCATGACATTGAGGCTCAGTGCCACTCTGTTTTTGAAAATGTAAAGATTATTTTAGAGGAGTCAGGAAGTAAATGGGATAACCTAGTTGACATAACTGTGTTCCTAACAAACATGCAAAGAGATTTTGACATATTCAACAAGATATATGGTGATTATTTTGTTAATAATCAACCTTGTCGTACAACAGTAGAGGTTACGTCCCTTCCAACACCTATTGCTATTGAATTGAAGTGCATTGCAACCATTGAAGTGGGGTAGATTGAGACCTCCAATTAATTTCAAGGATTGGATCGAGCGCAATCGACATCTCCTTAAACCTCCTGTTGGTAATAAGGTTGTATATGAAGATGGAGATTTCATGATCATGGTAGTAGGTGGTCCAAATTCAAGGAAGGATTATCATGTGGATCCCGTAGAGGAATTTTTCTATCAACTAGAAGGCGACATGGTCTTGAAGGTCATGGACAATGGCCAGCGAGTTGACATCCCCATCAAAGAAGGCGAGGTATTCTTATTGCCGAAGGAATTACCACACTCTCCTCAAAGATTTAAGGATACAGTAGGGCTTGTAGTTGAATACAAGAGAGATGAAGGAGCATTGGACTCATTCCAATGGTATTGCGATGAGTGTGATTCTCTGCTTCATGAGGTTAGTTTAGATCTTGAGGATATCGTAGCACAACTTCCACCTCTTTTCAAAGCCTATTGGGAGAGCATTGACTCGCGTACTTGTGATGATTGTGGAGCAATCCAGGACCCGCCAGATTGATTTATTTTGAAAATTGACATACATACTCATGTCTTGCCTAAGACTTGGCCAGATCTAGAGAAGAAGTTTGGATATGGTGGTTGGATCAGTTTGGACCATCAATCCAAAGATTCAGCAAAGATGATGAAGGATGATCAATGTTTTCGCATAATTGAATGTAATTGTTGGGATCCCTTGGCACGCATTGATGATTGTGAAGGCTTTGGTGTGGATGTGCAAGTTCTTTCAACTGTTCCAGCCATGTTCAGTTACTGGGCAAAACCAGACCACGCACTTTTCATATCAAAGATACTCAACGATCATATTGGAATGATCGTTGATCAATTCCCCAATAAATTCATTGGTCTGGGTACGGTACCAATGCAGAATACCAAATTGGCGATCGGAGAGTTGGAACGGTGCATCAAAGACCTAGGGCTGGTTGGCATTCAGATTGGTTCAAACATCAATGGGAAAAATTTAAGTGATGAATCAATATTTCCCATTCTTGAGGCTGCGACAGAATTAGGTGCAGCGTTATTCATCCATCCATGGGACATAATGGGACGCCAAGAAATGAGAAAATATTGGTTACCATGGTTGGTTGGAATGCCCGCAGAGACAAGTAGAGCCATCTGTTCAATGATATTTGGAGGTGTTTTTGCCAAGTTGCCCGATCTAAGGGTTGCTTTTGCCCATGGAGGGGGTTCTTTCCCTGCTACCATTGGCCGAATTCAACATGGATTTGATGTGAGGCCTGATCTTTGTGCAATTGACAATGATATTCCTCCCATGGACTATCTTGGGAAATTTTGGGTTGATTCATTGGTACATGACATTGACATGTTACAATATCTCATGGAAAAAGTAGGTGATAGGAAAATTGTCATGGGCTCGGATTATCCATTTCCTCTTGGAGAGGGTGTCCCTGGTGAAATGATAGAAAGATCAAATCTTGAAACATCTACAAAGAATAATCTACTCTATAGGAATGCCTTGGACTGGCTAGGTCTTCCACACGATCATTTTAAATAATGTACGATAGTTCAAAATCTTTTGCTCGATCACTTGATCAAGATGACATCTTAAGTGAATACCGTCATCATTTTCATTATCCAAAAAATCATCGTGGAAAAGAAATGATCTATTTTTGTGGTAATTCTTTGGGGCTTCAACCAAAAACTGCGTTAGATCAAATCAATAAAGAATTTTCTTTATGGTCTGAGAAAGGTGTACTGGGACAGGAAAGCAGATGGATCGCATATCATGAGAGATTAACGGAGTCCTCAGCAAGATTAGTTGGCGCAAAAGATACAGAGGTTGTGATCATGAATGCATTAACGGTCAATATTCATTTTCTTCTTGTCTCATTCTATCAGCCAAATGAAAAAAAATTCAAGATATTGATGGAAAAAGACGCATTTCCATCTGACCAATATGCAATACAAAGCCAGATCGATCTTCATGGATATGACCCAAAAGAGGCCCTGATCGAGATATCACCACGACATGGTGAGAAGATCTTACGTCATGATGATATTATTGATGCCATTCATTATCATGGTGATGAACTTGCGCTGATCTATTTTGGTGGACTGAATTATTATACTGGTCAATCACTGGACATGAAAAAGATAACTCAGGTAGGGAGATCAAAAGATGTCACAGTTGGATTCAATCTGGCACATAGTGCAGGAAATGTGCCATTGGATCTTCATGACTGGGGAGTAGATTTTGCTGCATGGTGTACCTATAAGTACCTATGTGGTGGACCAGGTGCACCATCTGGAGTTTTCATTCATGAACGCCATCATGACTGGGATGGCCCTAGGTTATTGGGCTGGTGGGGACATAATAAAGAATCAAGATTTGAGATGTCATCTTCGTTTGACCCAATACCAACATCTGAGGCTTGGCAGATCAGTAATGCACCGGTCATGGGCATGGCTCCATTGATATCTTCCATGGAGATTTATGATAAGGTTGGAATGGGGACCATACGTCATAAGGGAATACAACTTACATCATATTTGGAATTTTTGTTGCAAGAACACCTGCCAGCGGTGAAAATCATCACACCAAAGGAGAGAGGGTGTCAATTATCCATTGTAGTTCCTGGAGGAAAGGAGATATATGATTTCCTACATGATAATGATGTTGTATGTGATTGGAGAAATCCTGATGTAATTCGTATTGCTCCTCATCCTCTTTTCAATACTTTCATGGAGGTTTTCAAATTTGTTGAAATATTAAAAGAATCCCTTGAACAGTAAGGATCATATCACAATGGTAGGAGCAGGATTGGCTGGACCATTGATGGCATCATATCTATCAAAACATGGTTATACAGTTGAGATCCATGAAAAGCGAAAGGACATGCGTCTTTTTGATCAATCTGCTGGTCGCTCGATCAACCTTGCTCTTTCAAGAAGAGGAATGGATGCTCTAAGAGATGTTGGTGTCCTTGATACCATTAGTCCCATGACCTTACCAATGGAGGGCCGAATGATCCATGAGGTCGATGGTAGCACCCACCTGCAAAAATATGGACAAAAAAGCAACGAAGTGATCTATTCCATCTCACGTGCATTTCTTAATAAGACATTAATGGATCATGCTGAGGCTACGGGTAATGTTAACATTGTTTTTGATCATCCTATTCAAGGCGTTGATCTGGATAGATCTGAAGTCATATTTGAGGATAATAGGATCACCTATGATCGATTATTTGGTTCTGATGGATCGTCATCTCAAATTAGAGATTCCATGGACGAATTATCCTCGATCAATTTCCGTAAGAACCCATTAGACCATGGGTATAAAGAATTAACTATTCCGCCCGATAAGGAAGGATGTTATAGGATGGATCCAAAAGCACTCCACATATGGCCAAGGGGAGAATTCATGTTAATAGCTCTTCCTAACATGGACCGTAGTTTTACTTGTACATTGTTTTTCCCACTAAATGGCGAGGTTAGTTTTTCAACGATGGATTCTAGTGATCGGATATTTGAATTTTTCAGTACATATTTTCCAGATACTATTGAACTGATCCCCGATCTCATGGATGAGTATCAATGTAATCCAATAGGTAAACTGGCAACGATCTATTGTGATAAATGGCACTATAAAGATAAGGTATTGCTCTTTGGTGATGCAGCACATGCTGTAGTACCGTTCTTTGGACAAGGGATGAATGCATCTTTTCAGGATTGTACTGTGATCAATGAATTGATAATAAGATTCAGTGGAGATTGGGGTGAGATCTTCTCTGAATTCTCAAAGATTCAAGTCCCTAATGGACATGCCATTGCAAACATGGCACTTGAGAACTACATAGAGATGAGAGATTCTGTTAATGATCCTTTGTATAAGAAAAGAAGAGAACTAGAATTTGAATTGGAAGAGAAATTCAGTGATCGATTCATTCCAAGATATTCAATGGTCTCTTTTCATGACATACCCTATTCAAAGGTCTATGAGAGAGGTCTCATGCAATTAAACCTGGTCAACGAATATCTTTCAGGTGGCATATCCAAGGAAACACTTCATGATAGAGTATTAGATGAAATACCACTATTAAAATGAAATGTTCTACAATATTTATCACATAAAGGAAGTGACACGACCATGAATTTTCATAATTTTCAAGGCTCAAAATGACATCTGAATTCAAATTAGCGCCCTCAATATTATCAGCAGATTTTTCTGATCTAGGGTCTGCATTGAAAATTTGTGATGATGGTGGTGCACATTGGATACACGTTGATGTCATGGATAATCAATTTGTCCCAAATTTGACCATAGGCCCTCCAGTGGTAAAATCTCTAAGACCAAAAACAAAAAAATTTTTAGATGTTCATATGATGGTTGTTAAGCCTGAAGAGTTGGTCGAACCTTTTGCGCGTGCGGGAGCTGATAATATCACCTTTCATGTGGAAGCAACGGATGACCCTGAAGGGGTCATTGAACTCATTAGATCTTGTGGTTGCAAAGTTGGGGTTTCCATAAAACCAAAAACACCCCTTGAAGAAATATACCCATTGCTAGATAAAGTGGATGTTGTATTGGTCATGAGTGTTGAACCT
Source organism: uncultured bacterium (assembly GCA_964478995.1). Taxonomy (GTDB): domain Bacteria; phylum Fidelibacterota; class Marinisomatia; order Marinisomatales; family UBA1611; genus NZWG01. Next base: position 19,859 of record CAYZJY010000012.1, on the reverse strand, counting down.
GGATTTGGAGGTCAAGGTTATCTACCAGGGTCTAATGAGCGGATCACCAATATCAGGAATTTTTTGTCAAGTAATTGTCTTGATCGTGTACTTATCGAGGTTGATGGAGGGATCAAAGTTCATAATGCCAATGAAGTTCTAAATGCTGGTGCTGACGTTCTTGTCGCTGGGTCGGAGGTATTCAAATCTTCTTCCCCTGTTAAAACAATTCAAGAATTTTATCAATTATCAAATGTTAATGGGAATTAAGATACGGCATCATTTTTTCTAAATTTTTCAATAATTCAAATTATCTCATCCTTATTATCAATAGTAAAAGAGTTTTATGAAATCATATAGTGAAATCTCAAATTTCAAGAATTGGTCAGAAGAAGAGAAGAACCAATATTCCATATCGGTCATAAAGGGACTGGTCATGGATGCAACACGTCAGGCAAATAGTGGTCATCCAGGTGGTCCCATGTCATGCGTTGATTTTGCATATCTCCTCTACCGGGATCACCTAAACTTTGACCCTAATGATCCAGAATGGTTCAATCGTGATAGGTTCATCCTGTCTGGTGGGCACATGTCCATGTTGCAATATTCTCTTTTATTATTCATTGGCTGGTTGGAAATGGATGACATAAGAAAATTTCGCCAGTTTGGTAGCCATACACCAGGGCATCCTGAAGTGGAGATTCCTGGTGTTGAGTGCACAACTGGTCCACTTGGCCAAGGCTTTGCGATGGGTATTGGGATGGCACATGCAGAGGCCTATCTTCGCAATTTATTTTCATCCAGAGATAAAAGTTCTACTCAACTCATTGATCACTATACATATGTTCTTGCAAGCGATGGTGATCTCCAAGAGCCTGTTGCACTTGGTTCTGCATCTTTAGCAGGGCACCTTGGCCTCTCAAAATTAATTGTTTTTTATGATGCGAATTCTGCACAGATATCTGGAAATACAGATAGGTCAGACTCTACTGATTATGCAACAGTATTCAAGGGGTTCAGGTGGCATGTCCAAGAAATCGATGGTCATGATCATGCTCAATTGAATGATGCGATCCTAAAGGCAAAAGACAGTAATGAACCTAGTATTATTATTGGGAGGACCATCATGGCAAAAGGTACTGCCACGATGGAGGGGGACCATAACACCCATGGAGCTCCCTTGCCTGAAGATGAGATCAGTGCGACAAAACATAAACTTGGATTGCCTGAAGATAAATTTTATTTCCCGTCTGAGGTCAGAGATCACTTCCAAAATAGATTTAAGATCTTGTCTGAGATATCAGAAGATTGGAAGAAGGCGTGTGATGGCCTTCGTTCATCTGACCAAGTGGGTGATTTGATCTCCATGTGCATGGATGATGAATTACCAGATACTCATTATCCAGAATTTCAATCAGGAGAATCTCTTGCGACGAGGAAGGCTTTTGGTGCTACTCTAGACCAATTTGCAGAGGCTGTCCCAAATTTGATAGGTGGGTCTGCAGATCTAGAGCCATCAAACTATACTGGTAATTTTGCCAAGAATTATTCTGACTTTAAACTTAATGATCAGTCTGGACGCAATATTCCCTTTGGTGTCAGAGAATTTCCAATGGCAGCAATGATGAATGGAATGGCATTGCATGGTGGCATCATACCCTTTGGAGGCACTTTTCTGGTCTTTGCTGATTATGAGAGACCTGCATTGAGATTGGGTGCCATTCAGAATGTTAGGGTCATACATGAATTCACACACGATTCATTTCATGTTGGTGAAGATGGTCCAACTCATCAGCCCATTGAGCATGCCATGGCACTCAGGACCATCCCGAATTTTAATGTATATCGTCCTGCGGATGCGAAGGAAACTGCCATATGTTTTCGAATTGCAATGGAACAGCATGAAGTACCTAGCGCACTGCTTTTAACACGTCAGGGAGTCCCGGTACTAGAACAAAATTATGAAGACCTAGAAGCAGGTGTTCGAAGAGGAGCATATGTTGTTAAGGACTCAGATGGCCACCCTGATATTGTATTCATTGCCACAGGATCTGAGGTCTCTCTTGCGCTAGAGACCGCTGAACTTATTCATGATAAAAAGACCCGGGTGATCAGCATGCCTTGCATGGAGATCTTTGAGGAGCAACCTGAAGATTATAAGAGCCAGATCATTCCTAAGCGTCGTTGTATTAAGGTTACAATTGAAGCAGGAATTACGCTCGGCTGGGAAAAATATTCAGGTATCAATGGTCTATCAATTGGTATTGATCACTATGGTGCATCTGCTCCTGGAAAGATTTTGGCAAATGAATTTGGTTTCATTTCAGAAAAGGTTGAAAAAAGAATTAGAACTCACATGGAGTCCTTATTATGAAGATTCATTTGGCCACTGACCATGCCGGTCTAGATCTAAAGAATTCAATAAAAGACCATCTCATTGATAACGGGCATGACGTGACAGATCATGGCGCATATGAATATGATGCTTTGGATGATTATCCTGATTTTATTTTTCCATGTGCACGAGCTGTTGCATCAGATCCTTCAAGTCGTGGCATTATTTTAGGTGGCTCAGGCCAAGGCGAGGCAATGGCAGCCAATAGAATAAAAGGTGTAAGGGCTGCTGTCTTTTATAATGGTCCAAATGAGATCGTAAAACTTTCTCGTGAGCATAATAATGCCAACATACTTTCATTGGGTGCACGATTCATGAGTGAGGAAGAGATCCATGATATAATCAAACTTTGGTTTGATGAACCATTTGAAGGTGGTAGACACCAGAGACGCATAGAAAAACTAGACGAATAATATTTATCTAGCAGAGATCTCCATCCATGCTGTGGTAGCTCAATCTTGTTCTTTCAACTAGCCCTTTATCTAGGTCATATATGTCACACGCATCGTACGGTTTGGCATATACATGTAGACTGATGGCAAACTCATTTGAAATATTCTCAACAGAGTGTATGTCTGCAGGCCCATCAAGAAAACCTGGCGACCCTACAAGTTCCTGGATCTTAAGTAATTTTAGTGGTTTGGATGACAATTCTTCATAATTACAGATCGTTAGTTGTCCTGTTTGTACCCTTGCCCAGCATTTTTCACCCTCGTGGCCATGGATGGGTGCAGATGTATTTGGAGGCCAGCATATGACCATGATCTCAAAATCAGTATCTCTATGGATCAGATTTCTTGTATAATGATCACTAATTCTAAGATCATACTTCTTGAGCCAATCATCACCAAGATCAAGACTGGATAGGTATGATGAAACAGCAGGGACTGGAAAGTCTTCTTTGGCAAATTCTTTTAGTTTATTGATGACTGATTGTATCATGGTCAAGATTATTATCTAGCATTCCTTTTTAATCTTAATATTTTTTCTGCTTCACTCATATCATTTTTTGTATTCATGTTAAAAAATCGATCTTCTCTATCGGTCATGTCCACGCAATGAAATTCAATGCTTTTGATCAATCCATTCAATCCAAGGTCATTTTTTTGGATCCTTACATTACATGTACTAAGAATTCTTTTATGATAGAGTGCACATGTGGGTTCCAACCTCTTGTTCACCATTGGGACTATGATGCTTTTATTTGCATCAGTTTCATTCCAAAGATCATTGAGAATGTCCGCACTTATTAGTGGTAGATCGCATGATAGTAGCAAGATCCAGTCGGTATTAGAATTTTCTAATGCAGCATGTAGACCATTAATTGGTGCTTTTATTTCTAACATGTCCTTGATGAAGTCCTTATTCAGGTCTTCTGGATGATCCTTGCCAATCACATGCCTGTATTCAAAAAACTCACATGATTTCCAAATTCGGTCTAGAACCGTGGTACCTTCTATCACTGCTCTCCATTTTGGTGACCCAAATCTATTACTATCTCCACCTATTAATATGCATGCTGTTGCAGGTATCATGTAAGAACTTCCCTATTATTAAGATTAATACCATAACATTTGATTTGTTATTTTCATATCCTAATATGCCTGTGAAATTATGAATTATGGCTTTGTCATTGATAACCGTCTGTGCATAGGTTGTCATGCTTGTACTGTAGCTTGCAAAAGCGAGCACGATGTGTCAATTGGTGTCAACCGCACCCATGTGAAATATGTAGAGAAGGGAATTTTTCCAAATAATTCCCGTGAGTTCTCTGTCCATCGATGCAATCATTGTTCCAATGCGCCATGTGTTGAGATCTGTCCTACAACGGCACTCTATGATCGTTCAGATGGAGTAGTGGATTTTGATAATGACCGTTGCATTGGATGTAAGTCTTGCATGCAGGCGTGCCCCTATGATGCATTGTACATAGATCCAGATACAAATACTGCAGCAAAATGTAATTATTGTGCACATAGACTTGATGGTGGATATGAACCGGCATGCGTAATAGTTTGCCCTGTGGAGGCAATCATTTCTGGAGACCTAGACGATCATGATTCAAAGATATCTGAGCTTGTTGCTGAAGAAGATACCATGGTCAGAAAACCAGAAAAAAATACTGTTCCAAACCTTTATTATGTGAATGGGAGTAATGAAATGCTTGACCCTAATTCGACCCAAGCAGATTGGGAATATGTTTGGTCAGAACAATCCAAGGGGGTTGGACACTATGCACAATATGCAGACAAGCGTCTATCAGAAGCAGATAATGAGAATCTATTGATCCAATTGGCGATGGAAAATTCTGCTAACTCTGGAATGTCCATGGATCAGAGAGCCATTGATGATGTAGCAAAAGAGATCCAAGATAGTGTGGATTCTGATAGTGCTCGCCGAGTTTATGACTCACCAAGTAAAGGAGTGCTCTGGGGTTGGGAGGTAGCCGCCTATGTATGGACAAAGGCAATGGCGACCGGAACATTTTTAATGATGGCTTTATTCAAGATTTTTAGTGATGATATCAGTAAGGCAACTGAATTGAATGGTCTTTTAATGACCTTGTTCTTCATGGGTTTGACCGGAGCATTATTGGTCAAAGATCTAGACAGACCAGATAGATTCCTATATGTTCTCTTACGTCCTCAGTGGAGATCTTGGCTAGTCAAGGGGGCCTACATCATCACCGTGTTTGGTTTAATAGTTACACTTCTTCTGATCGATAATTTTTTTGAAATAGGTATCGATGTGTTTTGGGGTCTTGGTGCAATATTCTCAATATTAGGTGCGATCTATACCGCATTTCTTTTTGACCAAGCACGGGCTCGAGATCTGTGGCAATCGCCTTTCATTGGTGCGATCCACATGCTTTTACATGCCGTGATGTGTGGTGCGGTGGCATTCATGATACTAGATCCTTATTTGACTCCATTGATGGCAAAGGTTCTACAATATTCCATTTTATTGAATTTATTGATCATCTTGAAAGAATTGTTTTTCCACAAGGATACACCTGATACTAAAAAAGCGATCGTGGGCATGACCAAAGGATACTACTCAAAATATTTTTGGATCGGTATTCTATTGGGGAACATGCTTCCCCTATTGGTCATGCAGACTGTTCCAACCCATGCTCTTTTTGCTGGCGTGATGACGTTAGTTGGAATCTACCTAACTGAGTTTGTTAGAATTCGTGTTCCTCAAATGATACCCTTGAGTTAAAGATGAAGCGTAGTTGGATCGAGACATTCTCTGAATCTTTGGGCCTTATTCCTAAGATCTCAGATCGCCCAGATTGGTCTGAAGATCTTGAAATGGAAGGACCGCGTGAACTCTATAAATATCCTGACCCTAGTGAGTGGAATGATTTTGTTGAATTGGATCCCCTGGAATGGCCAAATAAAAAAGAACGACATTATTCGATCGTTCCAACGACCTGCTTCAATTGTGAGTCAGCATGCGGGTTATTGGCCTATATTGATAAGGAATCCGATGAAGTAAGAAAATTTGAAGGTAATCCACATCATCCTGGAAGTAGAGGCAGAAATTGCGCTAAAGGACCAGCCACGATAAATCAGATCAATGATACTGAGAGAATTCTTTATCCCATGAAACGAGTTGGCAATAGAGGGGAAGGTAAATGGGAACGAATCAGTTGGAGTCAAGCCTTGAGTGAGATAGCAGAAAAGATCGGGTCTTCAATACGTAAGCGGAAGGATGGAGTCGTATATCATGTAGGTCGACCTGGTCATGAAGGATATGCAGAACGTGTGTTGAAGGCATGGGGTATAGATGGCCATAATTCTCATACGAATATTTGCTCTGCAGGAGCAAGAACTGGATATGCACTATGGCATAAATATGATAGACCAAGTCCAGATCATACAAATGCAGAAGTTATTCTATTGGCATCCTCTCATTTGGAAACAGGACATTATTTCAATCCACATGCACAGAGAATAATGGAAGGCATGATGAAAGGTGCAAAATTGATCGTGCTTGATCCTCGACTGTCAAACACTGCATCCATGGCTGATGAATGGTTACCAACATACCCTGGTAGTGAATCAGCAGTTTTCATGGCCATTGCAAAGATACTTTTGGATGAAGATCTCTATGACCATCATTATCTTGAGAATTGGGTCAACTGGGACGAATACCTAGAAAAATTACATCCCAATGATCCAATCGAATTCGACCAGTTCATTATTAGATTAAAAGAGGAGTGGTGTGATTATACTCCTGAATTTGCTGCTGAAGAGGCACAGATCGATGTTGAACAGATAACTCGCATTGCGAGATTGATAGGGAATGCTGGAAGCAGATTTTCTTCCCATGTTTGGCGTGGACCATCTATTGGTAACCTAGGAGGATGGCAGGTCTCCCGCACACTGCATTTGCTCAATGTTCTTACGGGTTCCATTGGCGCTGAAGGCGGTACTTCTCCAAGTGCTTGGAATAAATTTCATCCTGAATTCTTTGATTCTCCTCCCGGACCAGATGCTTGGAATGAACTCAATTGGCCACGTGAATATACCCTTGCGCATTATGAGATGAGTCAAATCCTCCCCCATCTCTTAAAGGATAATAGAGGTAAACTGGACGTGTATTTTACGCGGGTATTTAACCCTGTGTGGACATATCCAGATGGATTCACATGGATAGAGATGCTGTCTGACAAGGAAAAGATAGGTTGCCATGTTGCATTGACACCGACTTGGAATGAGACGGCATTCTTTGCTGATTATGTCCTGCCCATGGGGCATGCCTCAGAACGACATGATATTAATTCCTATGAGACCCAAGCAGGAATATGGATCGCCTTCCGACAACCAGTCTTAAGAGAAAAGGCTCGAAGAGATGGAAAGGATGTCAAATTCACGCATGAGGTAAACCCCGGAGAGGTATGGGAGGAAGATGAGTTTTGGATAGAACTATCTTGGGAAATAGATAAGGATGATGACTTAGGTATTCGCAAGCATTTCATGAGCCCCTATAGAGAAGGTGAGAAGATCAATGTGGACGAATATTATCAATACATATTTGAGAATACGGATGGATTACCTGCAGCAGCGCGCAAGGAGGGCATGACCCCGCTAGATTACATGCGAAAATTTGGTGCATTTCTTGTAGATGACAATATCTATAAGAATAATGAGATACCCATTCAACATGAAGATGTTGAAATTTCTCCCAATGGCCAGATCATGAGAGATAATAAGGTAGTAGGAATTCAGGTTGATGGAGAAATGTATTCTGGATTCCCCACACCATCAAAAAGGCAAGAACTCTACTCTCAGACCATGGTTGACTTTGGATATCCTGAGCATGCGACACCTGGATATAGGATCAAGAGCCATGTGCATCCAACCTTATTGGATAAAAGCAAAGAAGAATGCATCTTATTACCAAATTTCAGATTACCTACACACATACATTCACGTTCTGCCAATGCTAAGTGGCTTACAGAGATAGCACACCGGAATCCAATATGGATTCATACCAAGGATGCTAAGAGAATTGGTGTTGAAAATGGTGACCTTTTAAAAATAACCACACAGATCGGCTGGTTTGTGGACAAGGTCTGGGTTACGGAGGCGATCAAGCCTGGAGTAGTTGCCTGTTCACACCATATTGGAAGATGGCGTAGGCAGCAGGATGAAGGTAATCGTTTCATGACAAATACCGTTGACATAGAAGACATGGGGAGTGGAAAGTGGAAGATGAGGACGGTAAAAGGGATACAGTCTTGGAAGACCAAAGACCCTGATACCAATAGAATATGGTGGAGAGATGGGGGAGTTCACCAGAACATAACACATGCCACCAATCCTGATCCAATTTCAGGCGCACATTGTTGGCTACAAAAGATAAGTATATCCAAGCCTGGGTCAGATGAGCGATATGGAGATATTTTTGTAGATACCAATAGATCCTTTGAGCATTTCAAAAGGTGGAATGAATGGGCCAAGGAAAAAGAGACCCATCCAAATGGACTAAGACGGCCTCTTTGGATGGGTAGGCCCCTTACTCCGCAAGAAGAGCAATTCTACCTTAAATAATTTTCACCTACCCGTATGGTGCTCAGTATTTGACAAGAAAATTTCATAATTAAAATATTATTGACATTTAGTTATTGTTCTCCTAGAATTCGATAAGTTATTAATTAATACCTAGGAGATATTCATGAAAATATGCCTCAGAATGTTACCTGTCCTGCTCTTCGCGAATTATTTGTTTGCGACGGTCACTGGTAAGGTAAGTGACGAGAATGGTCAACCTCTTTTTGGCGCTAATGTATTGGTAGAAGGTACCAACATGGGTGCAGCAACAAATGAGGATGGTTCATTTTCGATAGATTACGATCCATCTGGAGAATTCTCCCTTGTTGCGACGTACATCGGATATAAGAAGATGGTACTCACAACATCCGATAGAGAAAACTTGGTCTTTAACCTGAAACAGGATGTATTTGCCTCAGAGGCAATTGTGGTTACTGGAATGGCATCCGAGAGGAGTTTTGGAAATACAGAGGTCTCTGTTTCAAGGCTTGATGCTTCAGAGCTAACGGAGACAAATGCTTTCAGCGATGTTTCCCAATTACTTTATGGTAAGGTATCTGGAGTCGATATTCGCAAATCGAGTGGGAACGTTGGAGGAGGTTTTCGTTTTGATGTGCGAGCAGGTGGCGGTCTTAATGGCAATGAACAGCCTGTTATATACGTTGATGGTGTTAGATTGGATAATGAAGAGTATAAAAATTATTACGCAGGTGGACAGGGTTTTTCAACCCTGGCTGATCTTAACCCAGAGGATATTGAGAACATAGAGGTTCTTAAAGGCCCTGCGGCTGCAACCACCTATGGCACCAATGGTTCTAACGGTGTGGTATTGATCACCACGAAAAGAGGTGGTAAGCAAAATAGAGCGGATGGTAAGGCTTACACGCTTAAATACAAAAATGTGACTGGTACGAATGAGCAGTCCTATGATTTTAGCCTTGATGATGGTTACTATTCTTGGGATGAATTGAATAAAGTTCATACTCCAGGTACAATTGAACAACATAATCTAAGTGTGACAGGTGGAACTGGTGGCATGAACTATTATGTTGCACTGGACGATCGATATGAAGAGGGATTAGTTCTGAATAAGAGTCAGAACTACATGGATCGCCAGAGTGCACGGCTCAACCTTGACATAGCGGCAGCTGAAAACCTTAATATTTCTCTTACAACTAATTATGTCTCTAGTCAAAAGACCATACCTCAGAATGACAATAACATCTTTGGGTGGTTAGGTAACACATATTGGGCAACTGCTGAATATGATGAGAATGGAGAGCCATTATTGAATAGTGCAGATGATAATGATGGTAGTGGCCGTCCAGATGGAACACAGCAATACCAGCCATTTAATTGGCTAGACAGTGCTAGCATCCATGATAAGATCCAATACCGATCAGATTCAAAAAGATTCATCGGTTCATTGTCAATGAAATACAGACCATTTGGTGATTCTGATCTGGCAGGAGGACTTCTGCAGAATTTTTCCATTAATGGACGTATTGGTATTGATGATTCTCATATTAAGGAAGACCTGAATTTTAAAACACCATTCCCGTTCATATGGCCATTAGGGCGTAAAGGTCTCTACCTTCGCCAGAATCAAGAGATGTCCTATGAATTTGGTTTTTCATACAACTACAATTTTGGACCAATCCAGTCTAGGACATCATTTACCAGGCAGGCTTTTGATCTAAGATATCAAGGTCTAGGACTTGAGAAACAGGATTTCAACACACCAGCCATTTCAAACGTAGGTGCGGGAGAGCAGTTGAACTATGGAGATGAGGATTTCACTCATTCTCGTGATGGTGGATCTGCATTTACGGAAGAATTGTCGTATAATGATGAATTCTTCATGACACTGTCAAATCGTACAGATTTTGCAAGTTCCATTGGTGTAGATGCAAGTGAGATATCATATAATGGTTATAGGTTTGGGTGGAGAGCTGATAAGACCCTAGCAGGTTTCATGCCATCATTTGTCAGTCTTTTAAAACCTCGCATGGCATATGGTGAGAGCGGTGTGCTACCTGGTCTAGCAGATAACATTGCATTACTATGGCAGGCCTCTACAGGTGGTATTGGAAGTGGTGCATCCATCAGTAATATTGGAAACCCTTCCATTGAACCTGAGAAGATCGCAGAAAACGAATATGGGATCGATCTAGAGTTGGAATTACCAAGCAATCTTGGTGCCCTGAGAATGGAATATACTCTATATGAACAGAATGCTGAAAATTCCTTGGTTGGAAGAGCAAACTCACCATCTACTGGGCTCACTGCTAGTGACATGCCAATTAACGTCGGTGAGATGAAAATGTCAGGCAATGAGTTGCTTTTAAAATATTCGACTGATCTGGGAGGACTCATAGGTCAGCCGAATCTACTTACTGCTGATATCACATACTCATCCAGTCACAGCGAGAATGAGGTCATTAGATTAGATGATGGTCAGTTTGAGGCACAACCGATCTACGATGGTTTTCTAATGCAGGTCATTCAACCAGGTCTACCAAAGTACGCTTGGTATAATTTTGGTGTTACTGGTGCAATTTTTGGTGATGACGGACTCTATGCTGGTGTTCAGGTAGATACAGTTACTCAGGACATGTGGAATTCAGATTCAACATACCTCAAGAGGTATGCTGGTGCCACTGGAGTTGGTAGTAGTTACAAGAAATATCTTGGTCTTTCAGCTCCATCAGATCTCAAATTCCTTTCTCTTAATTTTAATATCATGAAAAACCTGAAGGTCTATGCTCTTGTCAATTGGAAATCAGGACATATGATGCTTAATGATACGAAACGATATGGTGTCTTTTTTGGAAGTAACAAGATCAGAAATGACCTTGCTGACCAGATTGGTTTGAGTGGTGCTGATCCTTTGTCTGGAATAGATCCATTGGTTGATTTTGATGATGAAGGAAACATCTCAGGCATCAAGTCTGGCAGGGAACAAGAATATCAAGATGCCGCAAATGCATTTGCAAAAACTGACGCAAGTTACCCTTCGAACTATCTGAGTGATGCTAGTTTCACTAGGTTGAAGGAGGTTAGTGTTAGTTACAACGTGCGCGATCTTCTTCAGAGATTCAATCTCAATGTAGTCAATGATGTACAGGTCTATTACTCGATCCAAAACCTTTGGACCAAGACAGACTATAGTGGAGCCGATCCAGAGATAAACTGGAGCGGGGCGACATCTAGTGAAAGAGGTCAGGATTTTCTTACGGCGATGAATCCAAAAGTATATACTTTTGGTGTAACGGTAACTTTCTAAGGAGGCTACAATGAAGAATTTAATAAACATTACTCTAGTTGCTCTCATGATGGTAAACATCTCATGTGAGGATAAATGGTTTCAAGAAGTTGATCCACTGAAAGATGTGGCAGAGGATAGAGAATTGCAAGGACGTGATGCTCTACCTTTTTTGGTTAAGGGAGTACTGGTAGAACAGATGGAAGTTCATGCTGGTCTGGCAAGTAGTAGCGATCTAATATCTGATCAGATCGAGTTCAGCCAGAACGTCTCAAATGCTACCTTCACTTCTTATGATCAATTGGATGGAAGAGGAAGAGTCGATTTTGCCGATGATGGTTCTACCTATGATGATAACTTTTCTTGTGTTGGTACTTATGAGGGTGTCGGGCAATTGCGTAAGCATGCAGATCTCTTGATCGAAACAGTAGCAGAATTAGAAATATCAGAGGCCACGTCAGATGATACATCAGCGTATTATACAGGCTATCTATGTGGTGGTCTTGCAAGGGCATGGTATGCTACATATTTTGCTCTGACTGATGATGGTGAGCCAGGTAGTCCCATTGATGATAGTCCCATGATCTATGCTGGTGAGATGTTTGCGGATGCACGTTCTAAATACACAGCAGCATTACCCTACGCTAATGATGCACAGACAAGAGTCCTTCATTCATTGATAGGAAAAACCTACCTTCTGGAAGAGAACTATGCAGACGCTGCTTCACATTTGGAACAGGGAATGACCGTTGGTGATTCACCATATCAAAGTCTCTATGCACCAGAGTATACTAACACCTATTATCAACAAATGGGTGTTGGTCGGACACAAGGCATTGTGGCATACAGGTTCCTGGATTACATCGAAGCTGATCCTCTCGAAGCAAATAGACTTCCAATGACAGAGGCACCCACAGTCGGGGATCAACGCCATGTTCAGACGAAATATGATGAGGGCTCAGACCCAGTGGACGTTATTTCTTGGCAAGAGAATCATTTGATGTTAGCAGAGGTATCGCTAAGAGGAGCAAGTGTTGCTGTCTCTCCGGCTGACGCAGTCAATGCTGTTAGAGCAGCACATGGTTTGTCAGCGCTTGAAAGTGTTGACCTCGATGTTCTTTATGACGAACGTGACAAGGAACTTTGGTGTACGGGAAACAGAGCATCTGACCAGACCAGATGGGATCGTTGGCATGAAACATCCAATGTCGCAACTGACATGGAAGAGACCATTTATGGAAATTGGAAGTATCTCTCAATATCTTTATTTGAGAAGAATAATAATCCCAATCTCTAAATTATATTAAAGTAAAAAAAAGCCTTCTTAGTAGAGGGCTTTTTTTTTGTTCCATTGAGGAATGGTGACATGTTAAATAATTATGACAAAGGATCGATCATGAAAAAAATATTTGTTTCAATTTTATTGGTAATAATTAGTTGTTCAAATGATCATGAGACATATTCCATTGAGGATTTCATGGATGTGATCTCATTTGGAGGTTCTAGTTTTTCCTATGACGAGAGTTCAATATTGATCAGAAGTAATGAGTCAGGAATATTCAATGCCTATGAGGTAGATCTGAAAACCAATCAAATAGTTCAATTAACCTTTTCAGATACAAATTCAATTTTCCCAATAGGTTATTTACCCAATGATAAAAGATTTTTATTTAGAGGCGATCAGGGAGGCAATGAGATCTGGCATGTCTACTTGCACGAACTTGATGGCTCCATAAGAGACCTTACGCCAGGTGAAAATGTTCGCTCACTATTTTTGGATTGGGCTGATGACCAGAGAAGTTTTTTCTTTACATCAAACAGTAGAGATCAAAGGTTCATGGATCTATATGAGATGGATATAGAGTCACTTACCTCAAACTTGATCTTTAAAAATGATGATGCCATGGAAATCGTTGATGTTTCAAAGGACAAAAGATATCTCACTCTTAGTAAGATACATACAAGAGACAGATCAGACCTTTACCTGCATGACACTGAAAAAAATATTTTAAAAAAGATCATTCATGAAGAGGGAGATGTTAATCATTATCCAACAGGTTTCTCAGTGGACTCAAAAAGCATCTATTTCTTGACCGACCTAGACAGCGAATTCAATTACCTAAAAAAATATGATATCCAAAGTGGCACTATTGAACTGGTGCAGAAGGAAAATTGGGATATCATGGATAATTATTTTTCAGAAAATGGGAAATATCGGGTCACCATGATCAACCAAGATTCACAAACAGTTTTGAAGATATTTGATGTTGAGAAAAATGATTATTTAGATCTGCCTGATCTTCCCAATGGAAACATAACCTCCATCAATATCTCGAAAAGCGAGTCATGGATGAGTTTTTATCATGGAGGCTCTAGGTCGCCAAATGATCTTTACGTGCAAAAGATCGGTGATGGAGAATCACGTAAGTTGACAAACTCGATGAATCCATCAATAAATGTAAATTACTTGGCAAATGCAAAAGTAATAAGATTTAGATCTCTTGATGGTCTTGAGATACCAGCAGTATACTATAAACCACCTCAAGCATCTACAAATAATAAGGTACCAGCATTGGTAAGGGTGCACGGTGGTCCTGGAGGTCAAGCAAGAGTTGGTTATAATGCCCCTATCCAGTTCTTGGTCAATAATGGTTACGCAATCCTTGATATCAATAATCGTGGAAGTAGTGGATATGGAAAAACGTTTCAAACCTTGGATGATCAGGCCCATGGTAAAGGTGACCTTGATGATTGTATTGCTGCGAGGGATTGGCTTAGTAAACTGGGCTATGTAGAAGGAGATAAGATAGGCATCTTGGGAGGAAGTTATGGTGGTTACATGGTCATGGCTGCCATGACATTTAGACCTCAGGAGTTTAAAGTTGGCGTAAATATCTTTGGAGTTACAAATTGGGTAAGGACATTAAAGAGCATCCCTCCTTGGTGGGAATCCACTAGGCTATCATTATATAAGGAACTTGGAGATCCAAATACTCAAGAAGATTATTTGTATTCTATTTCTCCTCTGTTCCATGCAAAGAACATCAAAGATCCAGTGCTTGTTTTACAAGGATCAAATGATCCACGTGTTCTTCAAATAGAATCTGATGAAATGGTTGCTGCGATCAAAGGTCAGAATGTGCCTGTGGAGTATGTTGTATTCCCTGATGAGGGTCACGGATTCACAAAAAAGAAAAATCAAATATCTGCGAATGAGACAATATTGAAATTTCTTGAAAGATATTTAAAGAGCGAGCGTAGTTCATGATATTGATGGCAAAGTAATGTGGATATCCTTACCATTAAGTTATCCCGGATCAAACATTATACATAAATGTCATTAGACAGGAGGAAGTTTTGAAGAAAAATTTATTTTTTGTTGCCTTAATGTTTTTTAGTTGCGTAACCGGGCATTTGGTATTTGAGTACCCCATTACTCGAGAAATGGATCATGTTGATGTTTACCATGGAATCGAGGTAACTGACCCTTACCGTTGGTTAGAGGATGACATGTCTCAGGAGACTGCAGAATGGGTCGAATCCCAAAATAAAGTCACCTTTGATTATTTGAATACAATTCCATTTCGTGAAAACTTAAAAAGAAGGATCAAGGATCTAAATGACTATGAAAAGATCGGTTCTCCTTTTAAAAGAGGTGATTATGAATATTTTTACAAAAATTCTGGTCTTCAAGATCATTCGGTCTTATTTAGGAGACCCGTTGGTTCCATTGAGGATGAAGAGATATTTCTTGATCCCAATACCTTTTCTGATGATGGTACTGTTGCTTTGCGAGGAATTTATTTCAGTGAGGATTACACGACTGCTGCCTACATGATCAC
Source organism: uncultured bacterium (assembly GCA_964478995.1). Taxonomy (GTDB): domain Bacteria; phylum Fidelibacterota; class Marinisomatia; order Marinisomatales; family UBA1611; genus NZWG01. The sequence goes on along the minus strand of CAYZJY010000012.1, from coordinate 4,316 downwards.
TGAGGGTGGTTCTGATTGGCGTAAGGCCATTACCATAGATGTTCAGACAAGAAAGATCATTGAGGATACTTTAAAGAACATAAAGTTTAGTGGACTATCATGGGAAGGGAATGATGGATTCTACTATAGTAGTTATGATGTTCCTGATGATCAAAGTGTTTTATCAACCAAGACGCAACTCCATACTGTATATTATCATGAAGTAGGCGATTCCCAGTTGAATGATGAATTTATTTTTGGGGGAAATAAGCAACCTAATAGATATGTCTTTTCTTTTGTTACTGAAGATCAGAATTATTTGGTTGTGTCTGCATCAACAACCACCTCTGGTAATCAATTGTATGTAAAAGATTTGAAAGAAAAAAACAGTGAGTTCATTCAATTGGAATCTGATTATTTAACGGAATGTTCCTATGTATATAATGAAGGAAATATATTCTATTTGTCCACGAATATTGATGCTCCAAATAATAGGTTGGTCTCACTAGATCTTACAAAACCAGAAGATTGGTCTGATGTTATTGGTGAAAAGGAAAATGTTCTTAATGTAAGTACCGGTGGAGGGTATTTCTTTGCTAAATATTTGATTGATGCCAAATCTCGCATAGAGCAATATGATCTGAACGGGGATTTTATCAGGGAAGTGGAACTACCTGGGATAGGTTCTGCTGGAGGGTTCAGCGCAAAAAAGAACGAGACCGAATTATATTTTTCATTTTCATCATATACCTATCCTTCAACAATATTTAAATATGACATTCAAACAGGTAACTCAATATTATATGAAAAGCCAGACATAGATTTCAATCCAAATGATTACTTGTCAAAACAAGTTTTTTATGAAAGTAAGGACGGAACTAAAATTCCCATGTTCATCACCTATAAGAAAGACCTATCATTGAGTGGTAAGAATCCAACCATCCTGTATGGCTATGGAGGTTTTAATATCAGTCTCACTCCTCGATTTAGTTCTACAAATATTGTTTGGCTTGAAAATGGTGGGATCTATGCAGTGCCTAACTTGAGAGGTGGAGGTGAGTATGGAGATAAATGGCATAATGCTGGCACAAAAATGAATAAGCAAAATGTATTTGATGATTTTATTTCAGCCGCAGAATATCTTATTGAAAACAACTATACATCGAGCGATTATTTAGCCATGAAAGGAGGCTCAAATGGCGGATTATTAGTTGGAGCCGTCATGACCCAGAGGCCTAGTTTGATGAAAGTGGCCGTTCCTGCCGTTGGGGTGTTGGACATGCTGCGTTATCATCAATTTACAGCGGGAGCAGGTTGGTCATATGATTATGGAACGGCAGATGAATCCCTAGAAATGTTTGAATATCTCAGAACGTATTCCCCAGTACATGCCATCAAGGATGACACGGAATACCCGGCAACATTAGTAACTACTTCTGACCATGATGATAGAGTTGTACCAGCACATTCATACAAGTTCATTGCGGGTCTACAAAAAGTACAAAAAGGGTCTAACCCCACACTTATTAGAATTCAAACTAATGCTGGCCATGGAAGTGTCTCGCTTGACCAAAGGATTGAACTTCAAACAGATGTATATGGTTTCATTTGGCAGAACATGAAATTCATGCCAGAAATATAGTCTGCATGATCTCATGAGGTATCTTTTCTGATAGACAAGATCCTCATGAAAGACAATCATGGGGAAAAAGATCAATTGATCATGTAGTTCTCCCATTCTATTTGAATCAATTCATGTGATTATGGATAATAAAAGTAAACTAATAATTAAGGCAGTGATATTTGTAATGTTGCTTGTCTTTCTTTTTTTTAAATGGCGAGATCAAAATATCCATGTGAGCCATAATGAATACCTGATAGACCCTAACCTTGTTTACGAAGAATATTCGCCTGACCCTTCTGATCTGGTCATTTCACGTTCAAGATACCATGATGGATTACATGGTTTTTGGCTAGGTCAATGCATAGCGAATTGGACGGGACTGGTAACTGAAATGGATAAAATTGGTAATGTTGGTGAAATAAAGACGGGTAATTTTTACACAAGGGAAGATTGGGGAGGACTTGATCAACCCAATATTTTTAGTAATGGCGAACCAAGCAAAATATCAACTACAATTGATTTTGTCTTTGAAGATGAAAATGGAGTATGGGGGGCAGATGATGATACAGACATCGAATACATCTATCAATATCTCATGCATGGAAATCAAACAAGCATCCTAACAGGTGAACAAATTAGAGATGGTTGGTTAAAACACATAATGGTGGAAGAAGAAAATTATCTTTGGGTATCAAATCAAACGGCTTTTGATCTAATGCAACAGGGTATGATCCCTCCAGAGACTAGCCTACCAGAGAATAATCCTCATTATGAGATGATCGATGCACAACTCACAACAGAGATCTTTGGTTTTTTTGCTCCTGGTCGTCCTGATGTCGCATTGGAATTGTCTCACCTTCCAATTCGAGTTACAGCAAGATTGAATGCAGAATGGATCTCTGAATTTTATGTTATCATGTATTCACTGGCATCCTATGTAGATGAAGACATGATAATCAAGGATAAGGTATTTTGGATGGCTGATCAGGCACGAAAGCGGTTGCCAAGTGACTCCTATTCAGCAAAGATGTATGATTTTGTCAAAAGTGGCTATGAAAATAAGATTCCCTGGGAAAAGGTTAGGGATGATGTCTATGAGAGATATCAGGTTGATCAGGATGATGGGTATGATATCACATCGAAAGGATTATATTGCAATGGGTGTTTTGCTGCTGGTATCAATTTTGCATCTAGCATAATAAGTTTATTGTATGGTGAAGGTGATATCAAGAAGACCATCAAGATCGGTACCTTGGCTGGTTGGGATTCAGATAATCCAACATCGACATGGGGAGGGCTAATAGGGTTCATGATAGGAAAAACTGGCATAGAGAGAACTTTTGGAAGACAATTCTCCGATATATATAATATTCATAGAACCAGACAAGGTTTTCCTAATGAGGGCCTGGATACATTCTCAAATATGGCAACAGTTGGAATATTAATTATTGATCGGGTAGTGCAGGATCAGATGGGTGGAGGCGTTAGTCTCCAGAATGACAAGTGGTATATTCCCAATAAGATAATTGATATTACTGCTGGTGTCGGTCCATAATAGGGAAGGAACAGATTTAATTAATTTCCAATTTTGAAGGTTGAAAAAGAAACTGCTTGAAAATATTAATATAGAACAGTGACAATATTTTGAATGAATAGCCTACCTATAAGGATAGGTCTTAAACAAAAGTCCCATATTCGTGGGGTTTTTTGTTTGTGGAATGATGGGTAGATTTAGATATGAGAGGAAAATTAAAATTCTTTGCAGGAGTGGCTATTGGCATAGGGATAGGCGCAGCAACTGATAATTTAGGTATTGGAATTGGTATTGGAATTGCTTTTGGTGCTGCATTATCCCAAACTAAAAATGAACAAAAGAGCACTAAATCAGATTCAAGTGAAGAGGATGTAGTAATTGATTTGAACCAAATGAATAGAAGAAAAAGAAAAGCCAAGAATGATGAAGAAGAGTAGAGCCCCACATTCGTGGGGTTTATTGTTTGTGGGATGAATTTAGAATATTTTATAACTATGAAATGGTAAAAGCCAGTTGCTACATAAATGCTAGACTCTAGTAGAGATGTTCTACTACTGGATGGGGATTGTGGCCTATGCCACCAGTTAGCATTTTTCATGGACCCAAGACTGGCACCCGATGCTGATATTGCATATAGGCCTATAAAATCGAATGATGCTCAAAAACTAATTCAAACATTTCCTGTATGGCAACAGAGGTCTGATACAGTTTACCTGTTTAGGAATGGTCGTTCTTATATCAGATCTGCGGCGGCAATACGGTGTTTCCTTTACTTGAGGTGGTACTGGAAGATATGGTTTTTTATTTTTTGGATTATCCCACTACCAATACGCGATATGATCTACCGATTTGTAGCAAAATACAGGCACTATATTTTCAAGAAACCAGAAATTTGCACATTTAGAATTGATTGAACTTCGCAATCTTGGTTTCTAAATATGGAAAGTTATCTCATCCTTGGTGTATATACTTTTCCTTATAAAACATTCAACGAACTCAATCCAACTTATGCTTTTCAAGCAAAAACAACTCGATTTAGAACACTAAAGGGGGGGTACCCTTCGTGGGGTTTTTTGTTTGTGGGATGATGGGTATTTTCTATTATGGATTCTTCAAAAAATATAAATAAAGAAAGCCCTTTACTTAGTATTTGTTTTAATATTTTCATTCCAGTACTGG
>CAYZJY010000011.1:0-35192 GCA_964478995.1 uncultured bacterium | reverse complement strand
TGAGTTTCAGTTATTTCACAAAAAAGATCGAGGGACTGATCTTTAGCAGTGGTCAAAGATACATCACTGACGCAAGTCTGTATGGCTTGCCTGGATTCACTGAGACATATAGGATCAATAATTACAAGGCCAATAATCCCTATGAGGTCACATTGGACGGATTTGAGATCGACTATCAGACAAGATTCTGGTATCTACCAAGATTGTTGAGAGGATTGGTATTCAATGCCAATTATACTAGAACGAATTCAGAGGTCAAATACCCGAGAACGGTCATAGAGACAAAGGTGATATTTGATCCGTCCTTTCAGGTCATCACTCAAAATCTAGACAGTCTGTACGTGGATCGTCTACTGGATCAGCCAAGGGATATTATTAACATTTCGCTAGGCTATGATTACAAGGGATTTTCTGGGCGCTTGTCCATGAACTACATATCCAATGTATTCTCAACAACGAACTTTTGGCCTGGACTAAGAGAAGATACAGATGCCTATAGACGATATGATCTATCCGTGAAACAAAAATTACCGGTCAAAGGATTAGAATTATACCTGAACATCAGTAACCTCACGGAGGCCGTAGACATCACTAGGCTAAGAGGATATAATCCATATGATCCAGACTTTGATGATTCCATCTATGAAGAAATTCTAGATCCCGCATTATTTTCTTACTATGACCCGACAGGTGGAGAAAATGGAGAAGGAGCACGAGTAAGTCTGAATCCTGACATTGCAGACCTACTGAGTAGAGTACCTAGAGATCAAAGAGCAAAGAGCCAGGAGCAACATTATGGAAGCACCATTGACCTTGGCTTTCGCTTTGCATTCTAGAACAAACTAGACGATCTCTTCGTATTAATACACAATGATATTCATTGGATATCATTCGATCTATCGTCCATGAAATTGATTTTCATATCAATTACCTTGCTGTTTTTAACTGGTTGCGAGATCACCAGAGACCTATATCCTGATCCAGATACCAATATCAAGGATCAATTGGAATGGCAAAAAAACATTTATTTCAAGAGGATCAAAGAATTCAAGGATAAGCCGATCGGGACCAACAAGATCGTCTTCTTGGGCAATAGCATTACCAAAGGTGGCGGTGACTGGGGCAAAAGATTCAATGCCAAGAATATTGTCAATAGAGGGATATCTGGTGACTATACTGATGGAGTTCTCAATAGACTAGAAGAGATAATCCATTATCAGCCAATAGGCGTATTCCTCATGATCGGGGTCAATGAATTTTGGAGCGATAACCATGATAGACCATACATAACTCCTAAACACGTTGCAGAAAACATCCTAAAGATCTGTAGAAAAATAAAAGAAAAAAGTCCTAAAACTGAGATCATCATCCAGACGATCCTGCCAGTTAACAATCCACAATATCTTGAGGTCAAAAAGGTGGATTATAATTTTCTATTACCTGACTACAGCCCAACGGTAAACGAACAAGTGAACCAGACCAATTCAATTTTAAAAGACAATAAAGAGTTCAAGATAGTAGAACTACACTCACTCTTCTTAAACGATGAAGCTGTCTTAGATACAACTTTGAGTCGCGATGGAATACATATCAATGAAAATGGATATGAGATATGGACCAACGAGATCAAAGGACTTGTTGACAGTTTGAATCATGAAGGATATTAAGACCATTTCATAAAGTCATGTTAAAAGAATTAAATCATCATATTATCATTGATCATGTTTTTTGTATAATCATATTAATGTAAATTTTTTATCACTTATAGGCGAATCATTGAAAAAATTGTCATTACTTGTGATCCTTGTTTTTGGATGTACAGGGAATCAACAAGCATTTCACTTAAGCGAAGAGACCTATGACATGTGGCAGGAATTCATTAAACCAACCAAAGACGAACTTGCTTGGGCAGAGATCCCATGGCGCAGTTCTTTCTATGATGGATTGATGGATTCAGACATGGAGCAGAAGCCTCTATTGCTATGGGTGATGAATGGACATCCTCTCGGATGCACATGAAATAATGGTGCAGCAGGCCGGCGGTCCGTCTGGTCAGATTCAAGAGTCATAAACATGTCCAAGAAGTTTATCCCTGCAACGGATGAGGTATGGAGATTGCAAGGCTCAGATGAAGAGGATGCCTCCATGTTTCAAAAAATGGCTAACGAAGGTCACTACAAAAAATTGGGTGGAACAAGACAAGGGATATACGTATGCAGTCCAAGTGGGGCATTATTGACCTCCGTTAACTCATTGAACCCGGATGTTGTTTTAGAATCAATTAATGCTGGTCTAGATAAATGGGAAAAACTTCCTGATGGGGAGCGCCGTCTTCCTAATAACTTCACCCCTACGGTCTCCCACCGATGGGAGGATAGTTACCCTGAAAAAGGATTGGTCTTAAAGGGAGCGAAAGCAGATCTACTTTCAGACCCACCTAGATTTTCTGATAGAGGTGATCGTTGGAACATGGATCATGTTTGGTTCAATGAGGACGAGGCTGATCTCTGGTTACCAGATAGGCATGAGGTTGGAGAAACCCATGAGTGTCCTCAGGTCATAAAGGATCGACTCTTTAGATTTCATCTAGTTGATAATGTGCGCGGTCAAACCCTTCCATTTGCTCCAGAAGAGATCAAGATCGCAGATCTCAATTCCAAAATAGTGGCTGTAAATGAAGAAGAACTTCGATTAAAGATAACGGGTAAGTCTAAAGCAATTGCGAAAGGGCCATGGCTTCTTGGAGAAAATATTTGGACCCCGAAACACGAGCTTGATAATAGCATTGAAACCACTCTACTTGGAAATGCTGTTTATGATCTAGTCAAGAAAACATTTACTGAATTTGAGATGGTCGCATTAGGTCAATGGCGGGGAAAGACACAGAATAATGGAAGACATTTTGGTCCAGATACTGGTCGGATCGGAATTTTTTATAGCATCGCAGAAAATTCACATGTAGACAGAATAGCCCCTACTTTCATCGATCTCTATAACGCAGACTGGGTCATACAGCCCGAACAGAGATATTGATCACTACTTAATTAGTATCATCTTCTTTGTGATCATTTGGCCATTAGATTCTAGAGCATATATATAAACCCCGGACGCAAACGACACTGCATTCCATTCAAGTTCATGATCACCCATATCCATGACCTTGCTGACCAATGTCTCAACTCTCTGTCCCCTCAGATCATATATGTTCAATTCAACATGGGTCTTGGATGCCAACTCAAAAGGAATGCTCACATTAGGATTGAATGGATTTGGATAGGCCGAAAGCAATTCATGTTCATTAGGTAGCCGTGTGTCTTCCTCTAGACCAAGACCTGATTCAATATTGAGAGGTGGACCGATCTCATGAGTGATCTCGGTTCCAAAATACCCAGATACAATTAGATCTGAAATAGACACAAGCCCAGAAATTTGACCAAGGTCTCCCATGTTCCAAGGTATTTGGGTCAATAGCCCCGCACCACCTGGTATGGGATCTCCTGTTCCCTGGGCCATTCCAATGACCAATCCGGAGTCATTGGCCGCAACAACCCATCCAAATTCTTCAGCCCGACCGCCTTGTCCATTTCCAAAGTTTAATTGATCTAGGTCAAGGCCCTCGATCTCATCCAATGATATATTGAACTGAATACCATGAACAGGGACATAGTTTTCCAAATATATATTTAAAGCACCTGTCTGAGGGTCTTGATCACTGATCATGAAATAAGTATCTGCATTGGTATGATACGAGTCAGCATGAATAATGACATGGGAGCCAATAAAATAATATGGCTCAGTATGGCCAGAATTATTATAGTCGCATAAGGAGCATGTGACCCCATTGGTACAAGATGGATTATTAGGCGAGCATTGGTTAAAATAGTCCTCTAGAACATAATCAAATCTTACCGTATCTCCGACCATGACATGTTCCAATAGGTCAAAATCCTGTGGCGTGACCTTATCACCAGGACAAAATCCTGCTCGATCATATTGCCAAGTCCCATTCTGTGGTGAGCATTCATTATACTCGCAATCATCTCTCCAAAAATTATGAACATAGGCCAGATCACCATTTAGGAAAATATCATGCAGTTTTAATGAGAATTCTGCTGCATTGTCTGTATTCCCCTGCCCATGTCCCGTTGTTACCATGCGTAGATACGCATCATTCGCATCCATGGGAATATATTCAGTAACTGACGATATGTTCACAGGATTCGTGGTGTCTCCATAGACGACATAATCATAATTCCATATGTTCCTAACTACGGTATGGGGATCTTCTGGGATCCCTGATATAAAATCAAATGTAATGGTCACCAACCATCCAGGTTGAACCCAGGTATCAATATAAGATCTCAATTCCACATCTCCCTTCAGTAATGAACGATAGTCGGTCACATCAAATGACCAACCACATTCAATGCCATAGGGCGTGACATATCTACCTATCTCATACCAATCACCTAGATGCTTGACCGAGACCTTTGCCTTTCTATCCCATGGATCGCATCCTCCACCAGGACACTCGAGATCCAAATTCATGAAGATCTCGGAATAATTGGAATTTGATTCTGGAAAACCAATCGTATCAATGACCGTACGATTATTTCCTAGACTTCCAAATGACTGGTGTTCAGCATCCAATGCAACAATGGTCGTATCTCCAAATAATTGAGCATTTAATATTATCATTACATATGGGATTAGTTTTTTCATCTTATCATTTCAAATAGATAATTTTTTTATGTTGAGAATTTTTACCATCATTTATCTTGAGGAAATATGTGCCGGAGGAGATCTGCGTTGGTTCCCAATAGAATTTGTGCATGCCACTAGTGAATTGACCATTTTTTATGGAACCGAGATGTTTTCCTCTTATGTCATAGAGAGAGATATCTACATTACTTGTTTCATTGATCTCAAAAGAAACACGACATCCTGGATTAAAAGGATTCGGGGAGGTCTTTAACATGAAGGAGTCTGGAATATTGACCATGGATGCGTTGACCGAGGTCTTCCCCCAACCAGCGAGTTTCATGCTTTGTATGTATTTGGGCTCTTCAATCTGAAATGAAAAGTTATTAGGCAATGAAGACCCGTCAATGCCGTAGGCCACTAATTTTTTACCATCCCTCTTGCATGTCCATCCAGAAGGCAGAAATAGGTCGATCTCTACATTTTGATCTGATAATGAAATTTGAAAGCCTGCAATGTCGCCATCTGATGAAATTGATATGAGATCTTCAGATACATGATATTGGCCAGTTGAGATCTCTGATCTAGAATTGACATCTATGTCCAAGATCCATTGAAAAAGCAACACAATATCTTCTATGTCTATCACACCATCTTGATTGATATCACAAGAGTTCAATTGTAATTCTGTACCTTGTTCATGGTTGAGCATGATCGCCACGAGCATTACTGCATCTTGTATGTTTAGTATTTCATCAAAATTCACATCACCTAATAATGCAGATAAGGTGTACCCATCCACCCATGATGGGCCACCCATTATGATACCATGGTGTCCATTGCCCGTTTGGTCGTGCAATGTGTCACCAGCGCCTTCATTAAATGTAAAGTAGGCGACCAATCCATCCTCCTGCCCAGTTAGGATCGTATCCATGCTCCCAATGATCTCATCTTGCTCCCTTGGGATGCTCCATATTCTCACCTCATCGATCCTTCCATCAAAGTACCTTGAACCATAGTCTGAGCCAATTCGAACAGAGTTATTATTTGCGGTGACATTCAGCGGACTACCGCTAAGGGATTGTTCCACTCCATTCAAATATAGACTTCGATCTCCTCCATCGTTGACAGCAGCTACATGGTACCACTGATTTCCACTCAATATGCCAGTACTGGTAACGACCTCATCAAACCCTAGTCCAGTATAGGGCGATTGATGAGTTAGTCTTAGCAAGTATCCATTAGCGGCATTCGTCTGATACTTTGAGATAATTCCACCTAACCATGAAAATGTCTCTGGAAAGATCCAGGCCTCCAGAGTATAGTTCTCAGTAAGATCAAGTTGTGAATGGTCAGGAATCCGTACGTAATCATTATTACCATCAAAATTGATGGAATGATCCTGTCCATTTACAAAAATAGTGCCCATGAAAAAGAGGATGACCGCTCGTTGAAATAATACCATATTTAAATTTGGATAAGATATGTTTTAACCATGGTTAACTTAATAGATCAAAATACTTAATTACCTAGAAAACTACTTTATGAAAAAGCCACCAAATCTGATCGACCAATATAAATTAGATGAGTTGATATGGTGAAAAAAATTCTCGATCTAGATACTAAGGATATCTTTTTTTATGTCTTTTCATCCTACTTCCTATTTGGAATGCATGTATCCATCGAGCATATAGGTGGTTATGGTCTTTATCTTCCCTTCAATATTATTGGATGGATGTTTATCTCATTATTGATCGGACTAGGTTTATACCAGATCAGTAAATCTGGGAAATTATTTTATTCCAACTTATACATCCATTGCACAATAGGATCTGCGCTTTTGCTCATTCCATTTTTCTATTCAAATAATATTCATGCTCATCTTGAAGTAATGAGACTATTCGGTCTTGGTGGTGGATTATTATTGTACCTTTCCTTTCAACAATTTGGATTCAATAAAAAAGAGACGCATGGATTTTTATATGTGATCCTTGGCAGCGTTATCATCCAAATATTATTGAGATCATTTTTTCTATTTAAGCCAGAATTTGGTGCAATGGCACAAAAGAATGTTTTTGCCACATTCCTTGCAACGGGAACAGCGATGGCTCTCTTTCTATTATTAGTAGATAAAAATGCGACCAAAAATATTATAAAAAGGATCCTGGTCTTTGGTATTCCATTCCTTTCATGTATTCACATCTATCATTTAGAGTCGCGTACAGGTTATCTAGCAATAATACTTGGGATAATGACCATCATTTTGTTTGGAGATCGAAAAAATAAATATTTACAACTTTGGTTAGGATTATTATTTATTGGTCTCATGGTGGGCTCTCTAACCAAACGTGACACCATGACTAGCAAAGCAAAACAATACTCTGGTAATACAAGAATGGCGACTTACCAACTTACCTATGAAATGATAAAAGAAAATCCAATTTTTGGAGTAGGATACGGAAATTTTCTTTCAGCCTTTAGACTTCATTATGCAAAACGTAAAAAAGAAGACCCATCCATAGAGACCATTGGAAATAATAACATGGATCATCCTCATAATGAGATACTCTTTTGGACAGTAGAAGGAGGAATTATTCCCCTGATAGGCTTACTGATCATGGCCGGAGGTTTATTGATCATGATCTGGAGGACAAACCTAAAAGGCGCATGGGCAATGTTAGGTTTGACCTTCCCTGTACTCATTCATGCGCAACTTGAACTTCCCTTCTATATATCCTTGGTCCATTGGGTAACCTTTATATTTATCATATACATGATCGATAATGAACTTTCCAAACCGTTCGAGGTCAATGTTGAATTTGTCTCAATTTTTCGCATCCTATCGCTATCTATTCCTATCATTATTTCAATCTACATGGCAACAACCCTGAAGACTGCAGCAGTAATTACCCAATTTGAACGTACAGGGTATAGAGACCCATCACTTCTTGTATCAATAGGGAACCCTCACGCATGGCAAAAAAAATATGAAACCCTAATAATGAAATTGAATCTAAATATTGCCAAACAAACTAGGGATAAGAATAAACTAAATGATTACATCAAATGGGCAGAACAGTACATAGAACATTCTCCATACTTATTCATATACTATGATCTAGCTACAGCCCATGAGGCGATGGGAAATGGTGAAAAAGCATGGGAAATATATAGATATGCACAACACCTATACCCTGGCGCAAAATGGCGTGATGAAGATAATTCTAATATCTATTGAAACTTATAAAATAAAAAATTCTTAAGGTCATTGATCAATTTTAATTGTAACATAATTTTACACCTAAGCCCTATGATTACATGTAACATATTTATACATTTTAACAACATCCTACTAAACCTACTGTGCATTAATTATTTTTTTTCTATTTTTAATTTTTTTGGTACATTTCTTGCATATTTTATATCGAACGCGCGAATAAAGTATCTATTAAGAGAGTAAACGTGAATAAAAACCATTTTATAAGAATTTTCAAAATTTTACCGATAGTAAGTCTACTATTTTCTAGTGAAGTAGCAGATGTTCCAATATCTGCATATTCATTAGACGGAGTTCCAACAGAATTATCTGATCCTAACTATGTTCTGAATACTACGAATGAAAATTTTAACAGTTCGGAAAGTACTTTTTCCAAAACAGAAAATGATATACAATTATTAACTCTTGATCGTGATGAAACAACATACCAATTCACAAATTGTGGAGCAACTGGAAGATACGGCCCAACCATAGGTCAAGTTACCAGCGCTTACTCAGGTACAACGCTTGATGGATTGGTAACCTCGAGCAATGGTATTCAACTTTTTACAATACCATCGACAGGGACCTATACTATTGAAGTGTGGGGTGGCCAAGGTGGAGAAAATTCTGAAGGTTATGGTGCAAGAATGAAAGGCGATTTTCATTTGTCATCAGGGACTGTTCTAAAAATTCTTATTGGCCAGCGTGGATCTAGAGACCGGTATGCCATGAGTGGTGGAGGTGGAACTTTTATAGCAACATCAGATAATATACCTCTTATTATTGCTGGTGGTGGAGGTGGAACAGGCTGGTCTTCTTCTACAAGACATGAGACTACTGATGGAGTTATCAATCAAGATGGTCAACCAGGCTGGCGTAATGGGTCATTAAATAATCAAGGGTCTAATGGGAATGGTGGGACAAATGTAAATCCTTGGAGCCATGGCGGTGGCGGTGGTGCTGGTTTCTATGGAGACGGCGCTGCATCAAATGACGCCCGAGGTGGTACACCTATTAAACCATTGGCTTTTATCAATGGAGGCGTTGGTGGATATACCCCTTCTAATTATTTTGGTCCTAATGGCGAACAAGGTGGATTTGGCGGTGGTTCCGCTGGTGGATGGGGTGGCGCTGGTGGTGGTGGCGGTTACTCTGGTGGCGGTAGTGATCGTAATACACAGTGGTCTGGTGGAGGTGGTTCTTACAATTCTGGTACTGATCAGGATAATTCATCTGGTGTCAGATTAGGACATGGAATGGCAATCATAACTGCTCCTACCCAATCAAATAATATTCCTGTAGCCAGCGCACAGTCGGTAACTGGCAATGAGGATGAGACACAGACTATTACCCTAATGGGCAGCGATGCAGATGGTGATGCCCTTACTTACAATTTGGAATCTGGTCCATCATATGGTACAGCAATTCAAGACTATTCAAGCGTTCTGGATTTTGATGGTTCTAATGACTATGTCAATCTTCCTGATTTCAGTTATTTGAATGATTTCTCATTCTCTGCATGGTTTAAGATAGATTCAAGAAACTACTGGGAACGTATCTTTGATTTTGGTAAAGGTGGCTCAGGAGATATATTTCTGACAACAATGGGTGGTCGAACTGGCGGTGATTTAGAGCTAACAATACATCCATTTGGAGGGACCTACACAATCGACCCAGGTATGACATGTGATGACGGCCAGTGGCACCACGTAGTATTTACCTATGATAAAGGTGGTGCAGGGATGGTTTTGTACATAGATGGACAGAATAAGGGGTCAAATTCTTACAATACCCACAGTTTTAGTGATTTTGGTGCTGGTCAGAATTTTTATCTTGGAAAAGCAAATTGGAATGATCCATACTACGATGGCAAAATGGAACAAGTAGGATTATATGATAAAGCTCTCTCTTCTAATGAAGTAACGGAGATATACAACGGCGGCAGTAATTTTAATCTTAATACAAACTCTGGCAATTATATTTCTGAAGCAAATTTAATTGGTTATTGGAAAATGAATGAAGGAAACGGAACAACGCTCACAGATCATAGCGGAAACGGAAATGATGGTAATATCATTAATGGGCCAAACTGGTTAACAGAAGGCAGTGCTGATATTATAACCTATACACCAAATCAAAATTATAATGGTACTGACAGTTTCACTTATACAGTCTCTGATGGGGAAGCAACATCTGAAGTTGCCACTGTCAATATTACATTAACCGCAGTAAATGATCTACCTATCATTACATCCTCACCTCCTCTTGATGCATTAGAAGAATCACAATATAATTATTCTATTAATGTTAACGATGTAGATGGAGATGCAATTACAATAACTGCTCAAACTAGGCCTGATTGGCTATCCATAATTAATAATAATACAAATTCACTAGATTTTGATGGAATTAATGATTACGTAGAAATCTCAAATACATCTCAATTAGAGCCTGGCTCTCAGGTAACTGTTTCTACTTGGGCATATATGGATAATTGGTCAAGTGCAAATGATTCAAGAATCCTTAGCAATACTCAATCAGGTGGCTTTGCACTAGCTATTGATGTATCATGGAATCAGGATAAGTTAGGATTCTACATAAATATAGATGGTACTTATTTACACCCAGATATTGCTTTATCAAGTTTATCTAGTGGGTGGCACCATATAACTGGTACATATGATAATCGTTATGCAAAATTATACATTGATGGCATTCTAGTAGATGTAGTTGATAATGGTTCTAACAACGATATTAACTATGGCTCTGATATTAATTTATTTATTGGGGCTGAACCAATAGATGCAAATAATAGCACTTCACTTTATTTTAATGGTTCTGTAAACGAGGTCTCAATATTTGATGCTGCCCTTAATCTATCAGAAATTCACGCTAATATGAATAATGGATTAACTGGTGATGAGAATGGTTTAGTTGGCTACTGGAACTTCAATGAAGGATCTGGTTCAATATTAACAGATCAATCATCAAACGGAAATGATGGAACTATTAACGGTGCTAGCTGGAGTACAGATGTGGCTTATTCATCCTATGTTTTAACTGGTACTCCAAGTCCTTCAGACGGTGGTTTACACAATGTCGTTTTAAATATTGATGATGGCAATGGTGGAATCGCGACACAAAGTTTTAGTATTGGAGTAGCTGTAACACATCTGGATATTACTGGAGAATCAGGTTTTCGTATTCTATCCAGTCCAGTTTCAGGTGCTATATTCGGTGATCTATTAGAAGAATTATGGACTCAAGGTTCAGATGGCTCAGACCATGAAGGTGCTGATCCAAATGTATGGACATATGATAATGGTTGGGTTCCTGTCGCAGACTTAAATAACGATGTATTATCTGCTGGGCAAGGCTTTGTGGTATATGTATTCGCGGATACTGATTTTGATGGAGATGATGACCTTCCAGTCACTATTGATATAGATGGTGCGATCAATGAAACTGCTGTTAGCGTGACTGCTAATCCAAGTCAGTGGAACCTAGTTGGCAACCCATATGGACTTCACGTTAGTATTAACCAAATGCTATCTGATAACAGTTCCAGATTTAATTCAACAGTGTATAGGCTGGATGATGCTAATCCTGGTTACAGGACTCATAACGGTGCGGTTGGAGATATTGAACAAGGCTTGATAAAACCTTTTGATGGGTTTTGGGTACAAGCGGATACAGAAGGAGGTGTTTTTGAATTCACTGAGCAAAGCATAAGAAGAGGAAGTATTAATGTAGATGGTGGTGGCAGAAGCACAACCAATGAATCCACTGGAAGCGCCACATTCACATTTACCAATGGTCAATTCACTAGTAATGTGTATCTCTCATTCACGGAAAATGGAGAGATCAATCTAGATCCTGCTGATGCAAAACAAATCCTTCCCATGTCTCCTGCAGAACATTTAACTAGCATGATACATGAGTCTGGTAAATCACTTTCCATTAATAATTTGCCATCTAATCTAACAACGGATATCTCATTTGACTTGGATGTAATGATGCTAGAGCCAAGTAATGATGGTTACGAGACTCAAAGCGAACAGGTCAGCATGACCTGGGACATAAGTAATTTGCCTGAAGGTATATCATTATCACTTGTAAATAATGGAACTGGCCAAACCGTCAACCTTTATGGATACCCTTCTAGTAATGTGAGTCTGCCAAGCAAGGGAGGCTTTTCATTTCCTGAGAATCTAATGGAGACATATCCTGCTGTTGGAGAATCGCAATTCACCTTATCTGTATATTCAGATATTGCATCTAATGATGATGAAGACGTGATCATACCTGAAGACATTACTCTTCATAATGCATATCCAAACCCATTCAATCCTAGCACCATGATCAGTTTTGACATTATGGAGATGGATAATGTTTCATTAAACATATTTGACCTAACTGGTAGACAAGTCGCATCCTTGATAAATGAATTCATGATCCCTGGTAACCACCAAATCACATGGAATCCTAGCCTATTACCATCTGGTGTTTATCTTGTAGAATTGACTGTTGGAGATAAATCATTTAACCAAAAAATAACCTACGTAAAATAGACCTATCATGAATCAGAAATTTTATTATATCATCATATTAGTGATTTGCTGCTTCAATATAATTCTAGCACAAGATCCTCCGCCACTACCTGATGCGCCTAATCAAGGTCCCATAAGCGGTTTGTTCTTTCTTGCTGTTGGTGGAATCATCATTGCAGCAAAGAATTATTTTGATCGCAGCAAATAAGCTGAAGCAATACTACCCCATGTTTAGGTTCTTGATCAGAGCCGCGGTCTTCTATGCTATCTGGCAGATGGTCTATGACCTGTTCTTATTACCAAACGGCAAACTAGATGAATTTCTATCCATCTCAGTAGTCTACGTAAGTAAAACTATTTTAAATATTTTTGGATGGGATACCTTTTCCTTGGGAAGGGTTATCACCATCGAAGGATATCGAGGCGTTGAGGTCCTGAATGAATGCAATGCACTTACCTTAATGATATTATACTCAGGCTTCATTGTTTGTTTTCAGGGATCCTTACCAAATAAGATCAAGTTCCTTACACTTGGAGTCTTTCTCATTTACATATTAAACATAATACGTATTATGGCATTTAGTTTGGCTACCGTATATTTTCAGCCATATTGGGAATTATTTCATGAATTCAGTCCTTTTATTTTCTTTTATCCCCTTGTTCTTTGGCTATGGTATCGATGGACATTAACTGGAGAAAAGACCCCTACCCTTTCTACATCCGAGTTTTCCTTGGCTTAGTTTTACTTTCTCTATTTTATGTTCTGATCATTAGACCTGCTAGGATCAAGATAAATGAAGAATACATCTATCCAAAATTCTCCGAATTAGCAAAAGCAAAAAACGTTGAATTAATACATAGCCCTAGGAGAATTGATATTCTAATGGATGGATATGATGTCCCGAGAGGTTTTGGTATTCCTTTTGGTGGATATTTTTGGCTACCTCTTGGGTTATTCATGATAACACGTAATAAAGATCATACTTTTGCTTTGATCATTTATCATTTATTTCTTTGTGTGGTCTCTCCCATGTTAGGATATCTTTTCATCAAAGGTCATGGTTGGTCAGGTGGATTATTACAGGTCAATGAAATGCTTTTCCAGGCAATATTCATTTATTCAATATTTCTAGGTTTAAAAGAGATCTCTGAGGAGGTAAAAAATGATAAAGCCCCTTGAGATCAGGGGCTTTATTTTGCTCCGGAGGAGGGACTCGAACCCCCGACAAAGTGGTTAACAGCCACCTGCTCTACCAACTGAGCTACTCCGGAATAATTATTTCATACTGAAAAAGCCGGCAAATTTAGTGTGAATTCAAATTCACTCAAAGTTACAATTCCTTTTCAGCACGTAGTTTATACTTTTGGTCGAGCATTCCTTTTTCCATGTGTGATGCACTAATGTAAACCTTGCCATCCTCAGTATGAGGTTCACCAAATACAGAGTGAAATGACTTGAGTCCTCCCAGCCATTTTCTCTCATCTGCGAGGTAGACCATGTCACCCACATCTGCAGACATCACCTCCATGTCATTTATTGAAAACTGAACAATATCATCTTGTTCTTCCTTCATTGTCCATTCAACAATGACTTTTTCACCTGGACGATCATTAGGTGTACTTCCCTTGAAAAATTCTCTGGCCTTATTCAATGACCAAACAGTAAGGCCTTCTGTCTTTTCTTCAACTGGTGCTGATGTCAAAAACCCTACCAAAACACCTGACCCAGCACATACAAGCGTATTATAGAGTGCTCTAATGTATGAGTAGGGTCTATCGGGATTAAACTCGATCCCATGATCAAAAGGTGAAATAAATATCTGAGGATATTTACTGCCAATGACCATGAGTATGGCACCCCCTATGAATGTAGCCATGGCGGCAGGAGTATTATAGCGCTTCCAAAATATTCCAAGAAATATTGCTACAACAAGAGGAGGGGTCATGGTACTATGAAAAAATCCATGTGCTTCATATAAGGTTGGAAAATTATTGAAGAATATTGTACTCACTGCTCCAACTAGAGTTGCTCCCGCAGAGACCATCATCGCCACTTTGAGATAATGTTTGTCATCCTTTTCCTTTACTAGAGGTCTATAAACATCATTGATGACCACAGCGGCAACTGCATTGATCAGAGTATCAACTGTGCTCATGAGCGCAGCCGCAACAGCCGCGATCACAAAAGCAAATACTACTTCACTTCCTGTGATCAAGTATGCGACCTGTGTAAAAACATGGTCGAGTTTTGTAGATGCATTCCATGCTTCTGGAGTTACAATGCTGATAGCCTTCCCAACCCAACCTGCGTTAGAGACAACGACTGTTGATATGGGTAATAATACAAGTACATTAAAGGCTGCAGCCTTTCTGCCCTCATGAACAGATTTACATGCCATGAATCTCATGATCAGGCCCTGATTCATGAATAGAAATCCAACCGAGCCAGCGATTCCATCCTGCCAAAAAATACCTACAAAGTTAAAATTTGCTGGATGATTAAAATGGGCCAACGGCAGTTTAAACTCTGGAGATAGGGCATTCCAAAATACAGAGAATCCTCCAACATAGTTTATCCCTAAAAGAAAAACCATGACTCCAGCAAAGATCAAAATAAAACCTTGAGCAAGATCTGTGAAAATAACCGCAGTCTGACCACCAAAGGTGATGTAGACACCTGAGATGATCGCAACAATAAAGATAATGGTATAAAGATCTAGACCAAGCAATGGCTCTAATGTCTTGCCCATGGTCAAAAATCCAATTGCTATGTAGCCAATCATGTAGCCAAGTATTGCAATAGTGGCAAGGATCCTGACTCCAGGATTAAACCTTCGCTCAAAATAATCCGGAATTGATCGAATTTTTGTATAATAGACTATTGGTAGCCATCCAAAAAGAAATAACGGCATGAAGAACCAGTCATTCATGTAAGTCATCGTGGATGAGAATCCATGTTCGTATGCCTTGGCTGAATATTTAAGAAAACTATGACTCCCAACACCAGTAGCCACAATACTCATGGTTACAAGCCACCATGAAAAACGTCTTCCACTAAAGAAAAAGTCTTGTGTTGTCCTATTATATCTAGCAAAGAAAGATCCAAAACCCAGAACCAATGCGAAATATCCAAAAATGATTATCCAGAAAAATGACGAAGTTTGAATAGCGGCATCCATTAGACCACCCGATCAGATTTAAAGAAAATTGTTTTAACGAGATGAACTGTCATTACAGACATTGCCAAGCCAATTATCAATGTAACGGTCATATGTCCAAGAGCAGCAAAAGTGAAAAAAGCATGGATACCCATGTAATGAAATAGGCCAAATATTAAAACATGAAGCCAGTCTCGATGCCTCATCCTCTCTTTATTTAATGAATGGGACGTGAGTATTATGTACATCCCAATAATGAAGATGCCTCCTCCAACAAGATAGAGGTAAATATATGGTACCCATGCGCGATAAAAATCAATCATTCTAGTTATCCTTTAGAGAATCAAACTCAGGCTTTAATCCTGCCCATGTCTCGTTTAGCCCTTCTACCATTACCTTTGTGGTTCCAATAACCGGCATGAAATTAACATCCCCATTCCATCTTGGTACAATATGGTAGTGTAGGTGGTCTTCTATTCCAGCTCCACCTACCTTACCTAGATTTGCACCAAAATTAAATCCTTCAGCACTTAAGGTATTTCGTAAAATATTCATAGATTCATTTGCAAGATGCATGATCTCCTCATTACAGACCTTAGATAGATCATTAGTGTCCGACGAATGTTCATAAGGTGATATCATGACATGACCATTGGAATAAGGGTAAAGATTCATGAGTACAAAACATTCATTTCCTCGATATAGAATAAGGTTTTCCTTATCGTCTGTTGAATTTGATTTATTACAAAAGATGCATCCATCTTCTTTTTCTGTCCGGATATAGTCTATTCGCCAAGGTGCCCAGAGTCTATTCATCCTCTATTTTCTTTCTTTCCTTTATGACTTTTTGTTCAAATTCCTTTGGCATTTTTTCATAGTGACTGAATTCTTCAGAATGAAGACCTCGCCCTCCGGTCAAGGAACGAATCGTTGTAGCATAATGGTATAATTCCGCTTGAGGAACCTGTGCCTTGATCACTTGAAAATTTCCATCTGACTCCATTCCCATTATCTTCCCACGCTTACCAGAAATGTCACCCATGATGTCACCCATGAATTCTTCAGGAACCTTGACCTCTATATCCATTATGGGTTCTAGAAGACATGGCTGAGCAGCCAAGAACGCTTCTCTAAAGGCATGTTTTCCAGCCGTTTGGAAAGCAATATCCTTAGAATCTACTGGATGCATTTTACCATCATAGAAATCAACCTTTACATCCACAACTTTGCATCCAGCAAGGATACCATCTGAACATGCTGTCTTGACACCTTTTTCAACTGATGGTACAAACACACGGTCCACATTTTGGCCAACAAGGGATTGTTTGAATTCTATCCCCTCTCCTCTTTGCGCTGATTCAATTCTCATCCATACTTCTGCAAATTGCCCTGCACCACCTGACTGTTTCTTATGACGATATTTCGCACCTGCCTTGCCTATTATTGTTTCTCTAAAAGGCACCTTTGGTTCTTCTAATTCAATATCTATTCCAAATCTTCTTTTCAATCGTTCAGACGTAACGGTGAGGTGCAACTCCCCTTGGCCCGAGATAATGGTCTGTTTGACCTCTGAGTCTACTCTATAAACAAAAGTAGGGTCTTCCTCATGGAGGGTTGCAAGACCAACTGCGAGTTTTTCTTCATCACCTTTTGCACTTGATTTTATCGCAGCATGAATATTGGGATTCGGCAGATTTAATTTGGGCAGTGTCACATGTTTTCCAGAACAAAGTGTATTCCCCGTATGAGTATCTTTTAACTTTACAACCCCTGCAATGTCTCCTGCGGATAACTGATTGACCTGAGTTCTATCTTTACCATTGAGGATGAACATTTGCCCAAATCTCTCATTGATATTTCTATTTGTGTTATGGTAGTCTTGCCCAGTTTGGACACTCCCCGAATAAACTCGAAATAAAGATAACTCACCTACATGTGACTCGGACATGGTCTTAAAGATCTGAAGTACGGTCTCTTTACCATCAAGGGACACGTCTACATCATTGCCTTTATCATCATGGGCAGTGATTGTTTTTCTATCATCCGGAGATGAACCATACTTGGAAATGAAATCACAAAGACGTGCAACACCAATGTTAGAAGTAGATGAAATACAAAAAAGAGGAATGAATATCTGGTCTTGTATGGCTCTATGAATTCCATTTCTCATTTCTTCTTCAGATAGACTACCTTTATCAAAGAACTTCTCTAATAAGGTATCATCTGATTCAGCAACATATTCAATTAATCCTTCGTGTAGGTCTTTTACCTTGTCCTTTAGATCATCCGGTAATTCACTCTCAGTCATTTTCCCCGATCCATCGGACTGGTATGATATTAATTCCGTTCTTAGGACATCAATATTTTGATTATATCCTGGGCCTGCATTTACAGGCAATTGCATTGGAAATACATTATTACCAAATCGTTTTCTTGCTTGGGCAAGGATCGCATCAAAATTTGCATGCTCCCTATCAAGTCCATTTACCACGAGCATTTTTGGGATTCCCAATTTGGTGGATTGATTCCACATCGTTTCAGTACAAACCTCTACACCATTAACCGCATGGATGGTAATGACCGCCATGTCAACAACACTCAAGGATCCAAGTGCCTCGCCAATGAAATCAGAATAACCTGGTGTATCGATCATGTTAAACTTTGTATCCATCCATTCCATGTGCAATGGAGTGCTGTGTATGGAAATTTGTCTGGATTTTTCACCAGGATGATAATCTGAAGTAGTAGACCCATCTTCAATGGTCCCTAATCGATTTATCTCGCCACCAAGTTTGAGCATTGCCTCTGCAAGGCATGTCTTTCCCGATGCGCCATGACCCACAATTGCAAAGTTCCTTATATCAGATGATGAAAATTGTTTCATGCTATTTCCTCATTCAAATTATATAATTATACAAGAAAGGGTGCGATTGTAAACACTCAGCCTAGTAAAATCAAGGAAATTAAAGTTGTAGAGTTCTATGCTCTTCCAAATACGCTCTTACTGCAGGTATCACGTAAATTTTCTCTAAATCAAATTCAAGAAAACAATTCGCCAAGGTCTTAAGGCGCTGTTCAACAGGTTTTTGTTTATTAATGACTATGACCTTTTTATTGTTAACAATGCATGTCCCGCCCATGAAATCTCCTTTGCCTTTAAGTATCTTCAAATCTAATTTTTCTGCAAGATCTTCGAACTCAGCAAATAATTTATCATTTTTCATCATGTTAGATCATTTCGTCCATTGTTTTTTAATAATTTGACCAATTGCTTTACATCTTCTACCTTATCATTAGGTACAACAAGGGTCGCATCCTCGGTATTGACAACTACTAGATCATCAACCCCAACTATGGCAGTAAATCTGCCATTGGAATGAATTAGGTTATTTCTACCATTTAATATCTCACCATTACCTCTGACTATGTTCCCATCCTTTGAAACGTTCAATACATCATAGAGTGCATCCCATGAACCAATATCATTCCATTTGAAATCACCTGCGACAACATAAATGTTAAGAGCCTTTTCTAGCAGACCATAGTCAATTGATTCCGGTTCAATGAGATCCCATAGATCATCAAAAGGCTCTCTTGATTTTATTTGTGGTGCTATTTTGATCAGAGTATCAGATAACTCTGGTAGAAATTTTTCTAGGCTATTCATGAAAGTATCAACTTTCCAAAAGAACATGCCAGCATTCCACAAAAAATCACCACTTGATAAAAATCTATCTGCAAGTTTTTTATGTGGCTTTTCTGCAAAGGTCTTCACATGATAAGCATCAAAATGGTCTATCTCACTATTCTCATCATATTGGATGTAACCATATGCCGTGGATGCAAAAGTGGGTTTTATGCCTACGGTAACAAGGTTATCACCTTTCCTAGCAATATAGTCTGCAGTATTGATTACTTTTTCAAATTTTCGGTGCCCAACAATTAAATGATCCGCGGGGAATATACCCATTATGTCATCAGGATTATCTAGTGCAAAATAGGCTCCCATCATTCCAATTGCTGGAGCAGTATTCTTACCTGAAGGTTCAACAAATACAAATTCAGGGTCTATGCCCTCTATGTTATCTATTATCTGATCATGTAATTCTTTCCTAGTAATAATATAAATATCGGTGATTTTTTTGATCTTTTTTAGACGATCCACTGTCATTTGGAGCATTGATCTATCACCAACAATCTTCAATAATTGTTTTGGTTGGGACTCTCTACTATAAGGCCAAAAACGAGATCCACTACCGCCTGCCAATATCACGCACTTCATGTCATTTGATCTGTTTTAGATTTATTTCTTCAAGTTCCATGTCCCAATTAGAACGAATTATCACAGTATCTTGGTAATCATAGAACCATTCGGACGGATGATATGAACCAATCGTACCATGAGAATATTGCATGTTATTATCACTATCTTGAAAAAACATTAAGGAGTAATTACCTTCAGGGATATTATTCATGTTTGTAATACCATTAGAATTTACAACTGATCTAAAAACAGGTGATGGTTTTTCCATTTTTATTAATTCTGCAACAATACTTTTATTTGAATCAGCATTAGAATTGATGATCAAAGATCCAAATCCTTGGTAGGCAGATGTTTTAAAGTTGATTGACGTTATTGAATCTTTTAGGGCCTTTCCGAAAATTGGAGTAATGGCATCTCTCGACACCTTCAAATCATAAGCGGTTTTTGGTTCCCAATTTTCTTTTGGGATTAGGCTTACTGATAGCGGTGTGTCCATGTCCATGGAAAATGGAATTGAGACAGAGTCCTTTAACAATGTAAACGAATTTTGCTCCTGGACTAATTCAACCAAATTTGAAAAAACAACAACTAATGGCTTAATTCGTTCTAATTCTATATTGAGTTTGTATTTTGAATCTGGCTGAACAACAGATAGTTCTAAAGTGTCAATGTTAGATTCCATCTTAATACGTATGAGACCAGAATCAACTAAGGTAGAATTATTTTTCTTTAGTCCAGATGTCTGAATTGAGACATATTCATCCATGGGCTCATCTGTTAAAAAATATAACTTTGTATTATCCAATGGGTCTTGAAAAAAGTCCACATTTAACATGGATGAGTCTTCTCCAATGATCTCTAATGGGACATGATCAAGAATATCCATTATGCTTTCAGAAAAAGAAATTCTACCCCAAGATTCTTGAAAAGATTCTGCATTGATCATTTTCACCCCACCAAATTTTTCTGGAATACGAATATTGATTCCTTCTACCTGCTCCTGATCATTTATTTCTATTAATGGCACCCAACTTAGGCCATAGGCCATTCTTCCTGGAAGAATTGGCATGCCAGATACTGTTCTGTCAACGGCAACTATTTTATATTTTCCTGATGAAAGATAATTGAATTCATATTCACCATCAGTGGATGCATCCATGACATAATCAGGATTCCTCTCATAGAATTTTTCAAGGTCTGATTCATTTTGTATTTTCCAAAGATTCAATGATGCGTCTTTTTCATGTTTAACTACTCCTGATATGGAACCTTGGTCAATTTGAGATCCTGTGGAGAATGCAATCTGCATTCCTTTGGAGAGTTTTACTTTTTGCTCATCACTTAGACCCCTATTGATTGATATAATATAGGTCTGGTTCATTAATAGTGAATCAGGGAATTGAACAACGATCTTTTTCCCTTTGTACATGATATTTGGTTTTTCTTTTAGAGTTGGTAGGATATCTATTGCTCTTTCAACTGTATTCTCTTCTATGTATTCTGAAAACAACAATTCAACTCTTCCACCTTTGAAATATGTAGTTCCATTTGGAGGGAAGGTCTCAATTAATTCTGGAGGCGTTTGGTCCTTTGGGCCACCAGGGGGTGACATTACCGCAGCGCAAGACACAAAGACCATCAAGATGAATTGCCTACAAAATAGACTAATATGTTTCCTTCTATGACTCACTTATCTTTTCCCAAAATTTACTGGAATCTCTTTATTGAATGTTATTTCTGTTTTAGAAATGTTTAATGAGATACACCATACCTTAACACCTGCTTTGTAAGCATCTAGTAAAGCATTAGAAAAATTAGGGTCTCGTTCCCACATGGGTTCAAAAGAAAATGCATCAGACCTCTGACAAACAAATAATATCCCCGCTTGTTCCCCACTATTTACAAGTTTCATTAAAGCCTTGGCATGATTCATGCCCCTTAATGTGACAGCATCCGGAAATTGCGCAATCCCCTTTTCAACAAGGGTAACAGACTTCACCTCGAGGTAAAAATCTACCCCATCCCTGCTCTTTAAGAGAAAATCAAATCTGTGGTTTTTTACAGTAATCTCGGGTCTGACCAAATTATACGACCTTAGCATAGGTAATCGATCGTTTTGAAATGTTTGTTTTACAAATTGATTTGGTAGAGTTGAGATAAGAGATATCCATTTACCATCTAGGCTGACCATGGCCGTTGTATATGCAGTTTTTCTTTTACTGCTTATGGGAGCGGGTCTAACCAAAAGACTTACTCCCGGGATCAGTAACTCTTTAAGCCTTCCAGGGTCTGGCAAATGGCTTTTATATTGCTTCCCCGCTATTTCCACAACTGTGATAAAACGGTTGGGACGTTTAATGAAAACGGCAGGGATCAATGGACCGTCAATCTTCATGGTCAAGAAAAGTTTTAAGTTTCTTATCTGTCATTAGGAAATACATAATTATTTGTAAATTTGCCTTAATTAATATATTGAAGAAATATGCCTCTTGTACCTTCATACATAAAAAAATTAAAAAGTTATAAACCTGGAAAGCCCATAGAAGAAGTTGAAAGAGAACTAGGACTTATTAACGTCATTAAATTGGCATCAAATGAAAATCCACTTGGGCCATCACCCAAAGCCATGGAGGCAATCCAAGGCGCCATGGTCGACCTTCATAGATATCCAGATGCCTCAGGATATGAATTACGAAAAAAACTTGCGGAAAAATTCAATGTCAAAATAGACAATGTGGTATTGGGCTCTGGTTCAGAAGGCATAATGTCAACCATAATGCGTACTTTTTTACTAAATGATGACGAATTGATCAGCGCAAAAAATTCTTTTATCGGATTCCGTGTCCTTGCAAATGCCTCGGGTAGAAATGTTCGCTGGGTCCCAATGAGACAACACCGTTACGACCTAGATGCCATGGCAAATGAAATAACAGATTATACAAAGATCATTTATATTGCAAATCCTGATAATCCCATGGGAACCTATATAAACAAAGAAGAATTTGACCAGTTCTATTCATATGTTCCAGAAAGAGTCCTCATTATTTTAGATGAGGCCTATTATGAGTATGCATGTAAAATTCATGACTATCCTGATTCAATGACCTACAGGTATGACAATGTCATAACTCTACGTAGTTTCTCAAAGGCATATGGCCTAGGAGGAATAAGAATAGGATACGGTTTCGCACATGAGCAACTTATTAAAAACTTACTTAAGGTAAAGGTGCCATTTGAACCTTCTCTACTAGCACAAGTCGCAGGAATAGCCGCGCTCGATGATGTTGACTTCTTATCTAGAACAATTATTTTAAATGAGAAAGGCAAAAAGTATCTAAAGGAAGAACTAAAACAATTGGAAATTCAATACATTTCTTCAGCAGCAAACTTTATTACGACCATGTGGGAGTCAGAAAAAAAAGCAAAAAGTTTGACGGAAGATTTATTGAAAAAAGGTGTCATTGTACGTCAACTGACCTCCTTTGGTTGGCCTAATTACATACGTGTATCAATAGGGTTAGAAGAAGAGAATGAAAAATTTATTGAATCCTTAAAGGAAATACTATGAATGATATCCCATATTCGATAAAAGGCTTTGATCACTGCGAACTCTATGTTGGGAATGCCAAACAAACTGCATTTTACTATAATCAAACAATGGGGTTTAAAACTATTGCATATCAGGGTCTGGAAACGGGTTGCAGAGATAAAGTTAGTTATGTTTTGAATCAAGGTCGTATTTTTCTTGTTGTTACGTCTCCATTGGAGAAAAACACAGAAATAGGTCATCATATCGATCGTCATGGCGATGGGATAAAAGATATTGCATTTACAGTTGATGATGCTGAAAAGGCTTGGAAAAGATCATTGGAACAAGGTGCTAAAAGTGTAAAGGAACCAATGGAGATGAAAGATGAGAATGGTGAGGCCGTCATATCTTCAATTCATACCTTTGGTGATACGATTCACACATTCATCGAGCGGAATAATTACAATGGTACTTTTCTTCCAGGCTACATAGGCCATGACCCGATACTTGATTCAGAATCGGTGGGTCTAGTTCATGTTGACCATGTCGTTGGCAATCAACCTGATGGCGAAATGAAAATGGTTTGCGATTTTTATGAAAAGGTATTTGGATGGCATCGATTTTGGACAGTAGATGACAAAGACATCACAACTGAGTATTCCTCACTACGTTCGATCGTCATGGCAAATGATAATGAGATAGTAAAAATGCCTATCAATGAACCCGCAGAAGGATTAAAAAAATCACAGATACAAGAATTCATAGATTATTATGAGACTGCTGGTGTGCAACACCTAGCCCTATCAACCAAGAACATCATACATGCTGTAGAGGTAATGAGAAAGAATGGAGTTGAATTTTTGCCTACTCCAGATTCCTATTATGATAACCTAAAAGATAGAGTTGGACATTTAGATGAGGACATAGAAGAATTAAGAAGACTAGGGATTCTTGTTGACACTGATGAGAATGGTTACATGTTACAAATATTCACTAAACCTCTTCAGGACAGACCTACCCTTTTCTTTGAGATCATCCAAAGAAAAGGATCAAATAGTTTTGGGAAAGGAAATTTCAAAGCATTGTTTGAATCCATAGAACGAGAACAGGAAAAAAGAGGAAATCTATAAATGAAATTTGCGACCTATAGGCAAAATGAGCATGATAGTCCAAGATTTGGTTTTAAAAGGAATGAGCACATCGTTGATGTTGAGCGGTCTGCATTATGGTTAAATGAACAAAACGGTGATACTTCCTTCATGGATATTCCATTATCTCTAAAAGATGCGCTCACCAATTGGAATACAAACTTCAAAAAACTTAAACAACTTGATGCAGCATTATCTGAAAAAATTATCAGTGAACAGGATAAAGATGCACAATCCATTGCCATCCTTGAATCAGAACTTGAGTTAATTGCACCTGTACCAGACCCTCAATCCTTTAGAGATTTTTATGCATTTGAACAACATGTACGCTCAGCAAGAAAACTGCGTGGTCTAGACATGCATCCAGATTGGTTTAAGATCCCCATTTTCTATTTTTCCAATCCTGCTGCCTTATTCGGCCATGGAGCCAATGTCTCATATCCTAAAGGGACAGAAGAATTAGACTTTGAACTTGAATTTGCAATAATAATGGCAGATGGTGGATCAAACATATCAGCCGAGCATGCTAGTAATCACATAGCAGGATATACCATTTGCAATGATTGGTCTGCAAGAGATCTTCAGAGAGAAGAAATGGCTATGAGTTTAGGTCCAGCGAAAGGGAAGGATTTTGCAACTAGTTTTGGTCCATACATGGTCACACCAGATGAACTTGATAAATTTTGGGATGAGGAAGGGAAATTACACCTTCGCATGACATGCCATGTCAATGGGGAATTGATATCTGATGGTAACACAAATGACCTCTATCACCCATTTGAAAAAATGATCGAACGTGCTTCACTAAACACAAAACTTCTCCCTGGAGATTACCTTGGTTCAGGGACCGTTGGTACGGGTTGCATTCTTGAACTAAGGCCGGAAAATACCGGTGGCTGGCTTAAGAAAGGAGACGTTGTAACAATGGAAGTAGAACAACTCGGTGTTTTGGAAAATAAAATAGTATAATCAGCCATGCCTTTTTATCAAAAACAGGGTAAAATACCCTCCAAACGTCATATCCAATTCAAGAACGAAAAAAATGAATTCCTGTGGGAAGAGTTAATTAGTCGTGGAGGATTCAGTAATATATACTCAAATGTTTATCACAAAAATCCACCAACTTCAATAGAGGCAATTGGTGACATAAAAAGAACTGAATTAATTACCACTGATGAAAAGCATCGTCATCTGCATGTCCTTACATCCAAAATTGAATCAAATGGCGATTGCATATCATCTAGGATACCACTTTTCTTTAATTCTGACATAATAATATCAAAGGCACATGCAAATGATTCCATGAACTCGCTTTACAGAAATGGGTGTGCTGATGAAGTATTATTCATACATGAGGGACATGGACTTTTTCAATCAAATTTTGGCAACATTGATATTAATCCAGGTGATTACCTCGTGATTCCAAGGGGCGTCATTTGGCAAATAAGCATTCAAACAACAATGAGGGTCCTTATCATTGAGTCTACTGCACCAGTTGAGACACCTGATCGTTATCGCAATAATTTTGGGCAGTTACTAGAACATGCACCCTTTTCAGAACGTGATATTGTATTACCAAAATTTGTTGGACCTGTAGAAGATAGACCAATGGAGGTTGAGGTCAAACTAGTTCAAGGAATCCAAACATATACATATCAGCATCATCCATTTGATCTTGTTGGGTGGGACGGATATTACTTTCCATATGTTTTTAACATAAAAAATTTCATGCCCATAACAGGAAAAATTCACCAGCCACCTCCCGTTCATCAAACCTTCCAGAGCAAAGGTTTTGTTATTTGCTCATTTGTTCCTAGGCTATTTGACTATCATCCAGACTCAATACCTGCACCCTATGCACATAGCAATGTTGACTCTGATGAGATCATTTATTATGCAGAGGGCGAATTCATGAGTCGAAAAGGAATAGAAAAAGAATCCATGACCTACCACCCCATGGGACTTCCTCATGGACCCCAACCAGGCAAGATAGAGGAATCAATTGGCGTAAAAGAGACCAACGAACTTGCCGTAATGATCGATACGTTCAGTAAACTAAATATTACAAAATCTGCAATGAGTATTGAAGATGGAGATTATCCATATTCTTGGTTAAATAAATGAAATTTGACCCCTCTAAAATATCATTTTCTGAAATACATAAATTGATGATAGGATCCATTGTTCCTCGACCGATTGCCCTTGTCTCTACATTATCAAAAGATGGTAAAAATAATGTTGCACCATTCTCATATTTCAATGGAGTTTGTGCCAACCCACCTACTATCATGTTTGCTCCAGCTCGACGTGGATGGGATGCAAAAGAAAAAGACACACTAGTAAACATAAGAGAAAATAATCAATTTGTCGTTAACATTGTATCCGAAGGGTTCGCCAAAAAAATGGTGCAATGCTCTACTGATTTTGATCCTAACGTAGATGAATTTGAAATTTCTGGATTAACTCCACAACCATCAGATAAGGTTCACCCACCTAGAGTTTTGGAATCCAAAATAAATTTTGAATGCGAATTGAATCAGGTCGTTGAGATAGGTGCTGGAGATGCAGGAAGTGGCTTTATAGTCATTGGAACAGTAGTACTCTTTCAAATTGATGATGATGTCTACGAAGATGGTCGCATTCTTCTAGATAAACTTCAACCAATTGGCAGGCTTGCCGGGAATTATTATGCAAGGCCCAATGATACCTTCGAGATCATTCGCAAGATCAAACCAAAATAAGAAAATTACTTATTGAAGGTGTTATAATTTAAGGTCAATGAGTTCCTCCTTGACCACCTTGACCATCTTTTTAACTTGCTGTGATTGCAGTGTAAATACTTTTCCTTTAGGCAGCATGAATGTAAGGTGGTCATTTGCATCACATGTCTCACCTTTACTGACACCTTCCATTAAATAATTATCCTCACCAAAGACCATGACTTTTACTTCCTGACGATTTCCTGATGAATCCAATGCCCTTATTCGAATTGGTATGAGTTTTTCATTGACCAGTTCAAGTTGATATCTGCTTGTTACATCTATTGCATTATAAACTTTAACATTTGGTAGCCAATTCATTGGGAAATAATTATCTGTATCCTCCCATGTCGCCGCAAAGATACCATATTTATTGCTTCCTTCAGTGGCTTTGCTTGCGAGTTCCTGGAACCATGATTGATTTAATTTATCATCCGTGGGTTCTGCCGCACCTGTAAAATGCCATTGCCCATCCCAGACCTCAACCCAGGAATGATTACCAGAATTATTGTGCCATAGAGGAGTACCCACAAATCGTGCAGGAATACCCACGCTCCGACAGGCATCGATCAACAAAATACTTAGCCCTGTGCATGAGGCCATGCCTGCAGAAATACTTTCATAGGGTGCCTGATCTGCCTTTGGACGCTTTGTAGAATAAATAACGCCTAATTCATCAAACATCTTTTTATTAAGTATAACAACAGCATCATAGGAAGATTTTGCATCCTTCACCATGGGATAAAATTTATTGTAGAAGTCCTTTCGCCAGTTCTCAACTTTTTCATTCAAATTTGCATAGGGAAGAACATATTCAAAGAATAGTTCATCGGATAATCCTCTACCCCAAGAAGTATTATTTCTTGCATTATAGGCCAGATCACAATTTGAAAGCAGAAATTCAGCCGACATGACCTTAAGGTCTTCATCTGGCATATGACTTATTAACCAAGTCATTCCCTCGGACTGATCTTTTGGGGCATGATTGATGGCTTTTTCTAACTCTGAACGGTTTTCCCCAGAAGTTTGGAGCGCCCTGTCCAAATCGTTCCCCATTGATAAGGTGATTAATAATATTATTAGTATTTTATTCATGAGACCGTTTCTTTTTCATGCCACAGAGTACAAAAACTAACAATATACTTCCAATGAAAATTATAGATCATAATCCTGGATCATTCTTTATAGTTTTTACCATGAAAACAAGTTTAAAAACCAAAATATATGATGCTCAAAGCATCGGCAATGTGGAGCCAATAGAATACATGACCCCATATCCTTCCATGAGGTCTCTGATCGAAGGACAAACAATTAAATTTTCAGATCAGATCATGATAGAGGAATCTAGAATGACAAACCAGGAATTCTTTTCATGTGTTCAACAAACAAGTCATTGGTTAGAAAGTCTAGGCATAGGACCAAACCAAAGAGTGATCATGACAGAAACAAAACATCCAGAAGCATTAATATTACTTTATGGTATTTGGAATCTAGGTTCCTCAGTGGTCTTACCTTGCAATATGGACATAGAAAAGATCAAAAAAAAATCTGAGACTAAACATGTAATTGAACCAAAAAATGATCTATTCCAAAAAATAAAAGAATATCCTGAAAGATTTGAGCCAGGGTACAAACCCCTTCTGAGTGATGAGGCAGTCTTATCTTTTGAAAAGGGAGCAGGAATCAGACTATCTCATTATAACCTATTGGTCAATGCAAATGGATTACAAAAGGCGATGCGAATAAATAGCAGAACACGGATTCATTGTGACCTATCAGTGGGCTCAATGTGTTGGGTTACTTTTCAGGCAATACTCCCAATCTATTGTGGATGCATCTATGATCCGATTAAACCAGAATTGACCATAGGAGCATCAGGGAATGATTATAATCTTAGAAAAGACATAGAAAACATAGAGCAATTTTCAGATAATGAAATTGGCATCTGCATAGAGAATACAACAGCTTTGTCTATTGGACAAATACCGGTGCATCTATCAGAGTATAACCTTGAAGCCAACCACATAAAGATCAAAGGACATTCTGTGATGATGGGCTACATGGATGATTCGATCAATGAAGAATTATTTAAGGATAAAGGTTTGACCATTCCCATTTAGTCAAGATCAGATAAGACCTGCTGGGCATGTTCTTTTGGTTTGACCTTATCATAGGCCTTTTGAATAACGCCATCCTCATCAACCAAATATGATACGCGATATATCCCTTCGTATTCTTTTCCCATGAACTTTTTCAAGCCAAATGCCTCATAAGCCTTGATGATCGTCTTATCTGGATCGGAAAGGAGAGCAAAGGGGAATCCTTGTTTGGTACAAAAGTTTTTTTGAGCTTTAACAGAGTCCGCGCTCATACCAATGATGGCCGTATTCTTTGCCTGAAATTTCTTATGCTCATCCCGGAGCAATTGACCTTCAATTGTTCAGCCTGGTGTACTGGCCTTAGGGTAAAACCAGATCAATACCTTCTGACCTTGAAAATCACTTAGGCTTACTGGATTACCATCTTGATCATCCAATGTGAAGTCTGGTGCCTTAATTCCTTCCAATAACATTTATGTCTCCGATTAAATTATAATGAGACCTTTGACCATTTGATCCGGTCATCATCTGAAATTATCATGTTATGAACCGCTGAAATTCCTTCCTTCTGACCTTTCCATACAAGTGTTTTAGAGGCTGACTCATATGAAACCCATTTGAAATCACAATGCTCTTTTGAAATAGTGACCGCATCATCATCAACTTCTATTCCAAATACGGGAACCAAGTTAATCCTATCTCCATGGGTCTCATAAAATTTACTGACATGGTCTGCTACAAATATTCTCATGGGCTCAAATCCAGTCTCTTCTTTTAATTCACGAATAGCAGCGTCTGTCGCTGTTTCACCTTGCTCTATCTTTCCAGCAACGCCCTGCCAAAGATGTTCATACATTTTTGTTTTTGCACGTTTTAATAATAAAAATCTGGGTCCATTATTCGTATGACGAAATACGTAAGCATCAATGACCCTAACAAGAATTTCAGGCATTACATTCCCTTCATTTTACTCATTTCATCTAATGTACTTTTTGACCAATTCTCAAAATTATCATTATCTATGTTCTTTCTTATGTCTTTCATGAGATCGTTATAGTAAGAAAGGTTCAGTGTAGATGCGATCCGTAGACCTAGCACTTCATTGATATTGAAAAGATGCCTCACATAAGACCTTGAAAAAGAATTACCCCATGGGTGAGAACTATGCTTATCCATGGAGGAGTGGTCATTCTTATATTTTTCATTTCTAATATTGATGACCCCATTGGATGTAAAAACATGGCCATTTCTACCATTTCGAGTTGGCATGACACAATCAAACATGTCTACACCTCTTTTTACTGCTTCAATAATATCAGATGGTCTACCTACGCCCATGAGATAACGAGGCTGATTCTCTGGAATTAAGGTATCACAGAATTCTATGGTATCAAACATTGCATTTTTTTCTTCTCCAACTGCAAGCCCGCCAATGGCCATCCCACAAGATGATTGATCGACCAATTGCTCAATACTCATTTGCCTAAGGCCTTGATCAACTCCACCCTGAATGATGGGAAATACAACCTGCTCATGGTCATAAATCTCTGGATTTTCTCTCAACCAATTCGTGCAACGCTTCATCCAACTAGTTGTTCTTTCAACGGATCTTTTGATCGTTGCGTAGTCTGCATCGCCTGGTGGACAGTCATCAAAGGCCATTATGATATCCGAACCAAGTTCACGCTGGATGTTCATTGATCTTTCTGGTGTAAACATGTGTCTGCTACCATCAAGATGTGATTGAAATTCTACTCCATCATCAGATATTTTATTTAATTTAGCGAGAGAAAAAACTTGAAAACCTCCACTATCCGTTAAAATAGGTCTGTCCCAAGATACGAATTTATGTAGACCTCCCGCTTGGTTGATGATTGCAGTCCCAGGTCTTAGATAAAGATGATAAGTATTACCAAGTATTATTTTAAAATCAATGTCCTTAAGCTCCTCAGGCCCCATGGTCTTTACAGCCCCAACCGTACCAACAGGCATGAATACAGGGGTACTAATATCGCCATGGTCAGTTTCTATGATACCTGTACGGGCTTTAGAATTTTCAGGATTGTTTTTTATTGTGAATTTCAATTCAATCAGAATAACAATTTGAAAGCTTCTTTAACATAACTAATAGGCTTCAATTCAATATCCAACTTTAATTTATCCATGCCTTTTTTTAGGCTTGAAGACGGAACCAGTGCAACTTTGAATCCAAGCGATTGAGCCTCACTAAGTCGATGTTCAATCCGATTGATCGAGCGTACTTCCCCAGCAAGGCCCACTTCTCCACATAATACTGCGCCTTTATCAACAGGGCTATCCATCATGCTTGATGCAATGGATGAAATAATTGCAAGATCCAATGCAGGATCATCAACCTTTAGACCTCCTACCAAATTAACGAATACATCCTTGGTCCCCATTGCAAGTCCCATTCTTTTTTCTAATACCGCGATCAGCATTCCTAGGCGTTTATAGTCAAAACCATTTACATTTCTCTGAGGGGTGCCATAATTGGCATTTGAAACTAGGGCCTGTACTTCAACAAGAATCGGTCTTGTCCCTTCCAGAGAGGGGTATATCGTTGTACCTGGAACATCAATACTACGCTCGGCTATAAACATCTCAGATGGGTTTTTAATTTCTTCAAGACCTCTCTCATTCATTTGAAATATTCCTACTTCATGGGTGGCCCCAAATCGATTCTTTTCAGATCTTAACATACGATGGTCATATCGATCATCCCCCTCCATGTATAAAACAGTATCTACCATGTGTTCCAGCATTTTTGGACCAGCGATCGTCCCTTCTTTTGTAACATGCCCAACGATCAATATGGCCACATTCTTATGCTTGGCTGTTTCTAAAAATCTTTGTCCACAATCACGTATCTGACTGGGTGAACCGGGTAGAGAATCAAGTTCTGAATTCATAATAGTTTGGATGGAATCAACAATGAGTATCTCTGGACGAATACGTTCTAAATGGTTAAAAATTCCCTCAAGTTCATTTTCTCCGGAAAAAAACAAATTTTCTGGATCGACCCTCAATCTTTTTGCTCTAAGTGCAACTTGCTCTTCGCTTTCCTCCGCTGATATATAAAGAGCCTTCTTTTTTAATCCAGAACAAATATGAAGAGCTAGAGTTGATTTTCCAACGCCTGGATTACCTCCAAGCAGAATAAGTGAACCTGATAATAATCCGCCTCCTAGCACTCGATCGACTTCATTTAGACCTGTGCTTGATCGTTCTCCTGGATCAGTATTTAATATGTCATTCAAAGACCTTGATTCTCTCTGTAATGAACTTCTTTTCTTTTTATTAGATGTTTTAAACTCTGAGAGAGTACCCCATTCCTTACACGAAGGGCATTGACCATTCCATTTAGGGAAATCATCACCACAGGCGGAGCATAGAAATACTATTTTTGATCTGATATTGGCCATGATGGGTCTAGAAATTGCCCACCAAGGATAGAGGAATCAAGGAAGGTTTACCAGTCTGGGCCTAAAGAAAAGTACCATTGAGGTTTAGAATAACCATTTGGATTCCTATCCCAGGCCATTTCTATTTTTAATAGAAAATAACCTAGATTGATCTTTGTCCCCAGGCCTGCAGTTGTTACCCATGGTGAATAATTTCCAGATACATTTGGCCCATATCTATCTGGCCAATCATTAGTAGAGAATTCACTGCCTTCATCCCAAGCGGCGCCAATATCCATGAATGCATGTCCACGTATATTCCCAAATATCATCTTCAATGGAAAACCTAGTGCTAAATAATTAATAAATGGAAAACGTACCTCTATGTTAAATAAAGATGTCGTATTTCCAAAACGCTCAGCAAATCGAGCTCCTCTCAATGGCCACGCATACTCTGTAAAATAAATATCATGTATCAGTGATGCATTAGATGTATCAAGTATGACATCCCTAAAAATATTGTCATCCTGGATACCATTGGTCTCTCCACCCCCACTCAAAAGATAAGGTATTCCTCCAAGAAAGAATTTTTGCTTATTTGGACCAAGGCTCTTACCTATAAAACCTCTTAATGCAATGGTATAGTCCCTACCAAATCGCCAATATTTCCTTACGTCTGCCTTGACAGTTTGAAATTTTATCTCATTGGAGCCGTATCCGGGATTTACAGTTAATGTGGTATTTTGTCTAAATCCATCAACAGGACCCGTAAATCCAAATACCGTATTATCAAATATCCAACTAACCCTAGGTAAGACAGTAGAGTATTCTGATTCATAAGTTGTATAGTATTGAATCTGGTTAAAGTCATTATATGCCTGTTCCAGAATTGAATAGTTTATGTTATGCCATGACAATCCATAATCAAGCCTCTGGTATCGACTAAAAGGCTGGGAAATGATCCCTTGTAATCCATAATGCCTCAAACGCGCTAAACTATAATAATTTGCTTGAAAAAAGTTTGCATTCTGAAAAGCAATTAAATAATAGTCGACCTTATTCTTCAGATATCCATATTGGAAGAAATAGTCACTATTTTCAAGAGTAAGGACCATCTCTGTGCCAAATGCAATTTGATGATCACCTAGAATATCGCTAAATGCAAAATATGTCATGCCGCTGGTACCAAAAACATTGCTTATTTGTAGGTTGCCACTTACTAGGTCTAATGTGAATCTTGTTTTATATGCTTTTGGAACATAACGACCATCAACCTTTGCGGAGTCTATCGAAACAAGTTCTTCAGACGCACTGCTTTCTTTGATGGGAGAATTAAAATGCCGATACCCTCTTGCAAATATATAGTTTGAGTAATTACTTGAACCATCCATGTCACGTTTCATGTTTGATTTATGTTTCCTAAGATCTGCTAATGTAGTTTTTTCAGTCTCTCCATTAAGAATGAACTGAGTGGGATCAACTCTTTGTTTTTTTAATTTTAATGGGTTTGCCATGCTATATAGGTCCCATCCAATACCTGAGTATCCAGCAAAGATGAGTAATCTATCATCCTTACTCAAAGTTGGTTGCTGCAGACCAGTCAAAACATTAGTAACGGCATATGGTTGACCTAACAGATCCTCGCCTTTAAGATTATCTAATGGATGAATATATAAGTTCCAGACTCCATTGAAATCTGAAGTGTAAAAAAGATCCTCGCTTGTATTTGCCCAAACTGGGTGAGACTCATTATGGGCAGTGTTTGTGATCCTTTTTATGTCATTATTTTCAACACTTACAGTATAAATATCTGTCTGTCCATAATCATGGTCATATATTGATCCATCATATTCTCCAGATACACGATCGCCCCTATCAGATACAAATGCTAACGTGGTGCCATCAGAATTCCAAGATGGATAAGCATCAGAGAATATGTCATCTGTGATCTTTCTTGAAGATTCACTAGCAAGGTCAAATATATATATGTCGCTCGAGTTTCCAGATTGACCAACATAAGCGATCTCATGCCCATTTGGGCTCCAAGAGGCTGAAAAAACCCCTTCAATGTCAAGTTCAAATTTTTTGCTCTTACGACTTTCAACATCAATGACATGCAAGACATCACCTTTACCTGCTTTTGCGGCCAATACGATCTTCTTACTATCAGGTGACCATGAAAGTCCAGGTTGTAACCATTTTAATTCCTCAAAATCAACACCACGATTACCTTTGACCAATTTTTTGATTCTTTTACCGGTCATCGCATCTAGTATGTGAATATCAAAATATCCATTCTGATC
>CAYZJY010000010.1:0-35340 GCA_964478995.1 uncultured bacterium | reverse complement strand
GCACGGCATACAATTATGACAGTGATGCCACTCATGATGATGGCAGCTGCCAGACCTTTTTAGATAATGGTGATTATTACCTGACCTTCAACGGTTCCAACTCCAATGTGAATCTTGGAGACATGATCGATCAGGGCCCATATACCAAAGCAGCATGGGTCAAGCGAAACTATGGCTATGGGGTCAAGAATAATATCGTCAGTGGGAACAAGGGACATGCCTTTTACGCACCCTTTGGCCAGGGGGCTAGGTTGTCATCGGGGCATAATGGAAATTATAATGCTGTTCAAGACCCTGACTCATTGCCAGAGGCTGTCTGGACATTCGTCGCCGTCACCTATGACCCTGATGTCGCATCTGGAACGATGACACTCTATACTAGTGGGGTGCAGGTGGATCAGGCCACGGGAATCGAGCCCCCTGAGGATCATGGAAAAACGTATATCGGAAAGTTTTCAAATGCAAATGTATGGTACGGTTCCATTGACGAGGCTGCCATCTGGGATAAGGCTCTGAGCGGTGCTGAGATCAGTGAACTATCCGGTGAGCAAACAGACATGAATGCAAATGTGGATAGAGGAAACTATGCATCATCAAACGATCTGGCCGGTTACTGGAAACTCAATGAGGGAGAGGGTGCTCTCATAACTGATGCCAGTGGCAATGGGAATCTTGGTACCATGAGTTCTGCGCATTGGAACACGTGTGATGAGTGTGGCTGTACGGATGAGACCGCCTGTAACTATGATCCGTCTGCTACCATTGAGAATCGTACCTGTGAGTATGTTGAGGATGCATGTGCCTCCTGTGTTGATGGTGAGGTATGGGGCAACGATCATGACATGGATGGTGTCTGTGATGACATGGACGAGGATGATGACAATGATAATGTCACCGATGATGAGGACTCGGACCCTTTCGATAATACAGTATGCTCTGACACAGATGGTGATGGTTGTGATGACTGTTCATATGGTGTATTCAACCCTAGTAATGATGGTCCTGACGATGATGGAGATGGCATGTGTAACTCCTTTATCATTCCAGGGAGGAGCGTTTACATTGTTGGAGATTCATACGATGACCAAGGGAACTATACCGCCTGTTATTGGGTGGATGGTACCAGGGTTGAACTTCCAGGTGGTGCCTGGGCAACGGATATCGTTGTGGTAGATGGCACTGTATATGCGTGTGGAACAGGACAATCCTCTGACGCGTGTTACTGGATAGACCAGACACGCTACGACCTTCCTGGAGCTTGGGGAGAGGCTGAGGCGATCACTGTTGTTGATGGTGATGTATATGTTGCAGGATGGTTTGATAATGGTTCCTGTTATTGGAAGAATGGTCAGAAGATCAATCTAACAACGAATAGGGATTCACAGGCCTTTGCCATTGGTGTAAAAAATAATGGTGATGTCTTCGTGGGTGGATATGCCACGAACAATCACCACGTCTACGTTCCATGCTACTGGAAGAATGGTCAGAAGACAAACCTGAGTGCAGCTGAGGATGGAGAGGTCAATGACCTGACATTCCTAGAAGGAAATGTAAGATATTTTGCGGGTTATACAACTGTACTCAATAACATGACTGGCTATCCTCCAAGGGCATGTTATTGGCGCAACTCCAGGAGGACAGACCTTCCACAACGCGGTAATTGGGCATCAACTGGTTTATATGGAACAAAAGCGTGGGGGATCACGATCGATGGGAGCGATGTTTATATCGCAGGTTCCTCAGACTATATTGAAGACATGGGTGACTCATTGAACACGGGCGGTATCTACCCTGAATATTGGAAAAATGATAGCAAAAGATATTTACCGGGTGGACCTCCCACAGATTTCGGGACAGGCGAGGCGCGGGACATTCGTGTGGCAGATGGGAATATTGTTGTTGTTGGTCTAGCGACCAGAGACCCTGATTATTACAGTCATACGACCGCCTGCTATTGGCTTAATGGCGAGTTACACTATCTCGTGAGTCAGTATGATGTACCAGAGGAACTAGGCATTGATGATTGGGAGCATAGTATTGCCAGAGGAGTTCACATAGAATGAACATGCAGAGAAGGTCAATCGTATCCATTTTATCAATTGTCTATCTATTTAATTGTAGTGATCCATCGCCTGATCCTGACCCTGAGTTGGATGTGATCGTAGATGATTGTTCAGATATCATTACTGATACTACATATTCAAAGGTCCTGACAGGTACTGCTGGTTATGACATCATAAAAACCGCTGATTGTGGCTATGTTATTTCAGGATCTACGGGTAAGACCATCCTGATGAAGACCGATGAATTTGGAAATGAGATCTGGAGCGGAACCTATGGAGGAATAAGTGGTAGCCACTGGGGTAATTCTGTGAACCAAACAACTGATGGGGGCTATATCATTGGAGCGGCTCAAAACACCATCATTAAAACAGATTCACTAGGTGTGGAGGAGTGGCATAAAAAACTCTCCTATTCACAGCATCATTATGTCGAAGATGTGATACAAACTTCTGATGGTGACTACATCGTCGTTGGAGGAGTAGGGGGCGATCCACTTGGAGGACATGCTATCAAGGGAAAAGCATTCATACTACGGATGTCTGAGGGTGGAGGTGTGCAATGGATAAAACGTTATGGAATAAGTGATACACCGCAGAATAGTTTTTGGGGTGTTGTAGAGGCTGATGATGGTGGCTTTGCTCTGGCTGGAGAGAAATTACAGGATAGAAATTTTGAGTTCTATGATCATTTCTGGGTGATGAAGACAGATGCGAATGGTGATGAGGAATGGTCCATTGAATCAGGGGGGAACCTGTGGGATGAGGCTAGAGACATTGTAAAATTGTCAGATGGTAGTTACATAGTGACTGGAAAAATATCTTTGTCATCTAGTAATCTGAACATGAGAGTAATGCGAGTATCTTCCAGTGGTCAAATATTGTGGCAAAACAATGATGGAGGAGGCAACTATGAGACAGGCACCTCAATGACACTATCCCAAAATGAAGAGATGGTTGCCATAGTTGGCTATACAAGGAGTAGTTCTGGGAGTCCTTTCAATTATAGAATATGGGGCGTTGATGCAGCTTCTGGGCAAATAATGTGGAGTAAGATATATGGTGGTAATCAAGAGGATCAGGCCTTTGGTGTGGTTGAATCTTTCGATCATGGATTTAACATGGTTGGAAGATCCTATTCCCATGGAAGTGAGCGAGTGAACTGGATGGTAAAGACGGACTCTCTGGGAAATGTAGATTGATAGTCATGAAAATGATCATTGAACCTTCATGCTGTTATTTCAATATTTGAAGAATACCATCTTTGGTTATTGCCCAGAATGTGGGCAAGACAAACTTTTTCTATCATGGTCTAAAATGAAGGATCAGTGTTCTAATTGTGGCATCTGGTTCATTGAGAGACAGGGAGATCATTGGTTTTTCCTTCTGTTCATTGATAGAGGATTATTCATTTTTCCAATTATCATTGGCTATTATTTTGGACTTAGACCAGAGATGCTCATTGCCTTGTGTGCGTCGCTATTGGTCATGTTCATCATTGCAACACCATTTAGATTGGGCTTATCTCTGGCATTTGAATATTTCATGAGAAAAAAGATCGAGAAAGATTCAGAATAAATACATGAATTATGCTTGATCCATTATTAAAATCAGCCCCTCATATTTATAATTAATATAACAAAAGGAAAGACAATGTCTAAGACTAGTAAACTATATGACCAGATCAGAGGTCATCTTGATACGTTTGAAGCTGAACATGAAAAGAACATGGGTGGTAATAAGGCCGCTGGGTCTCGTGCTCGTAAGGCCATTGGAGAGGTGAAGAAATTGGTCACTGATTACCGTAAGGCATCTGTAGCTGGAGAGTAATATATCCATGATTAAAAAAACCCCGCTCGATAGCGGGGTTTTTTTTTGATCATCAAAAAATTGAAATGAGAAAAAGATCCTTAAGAAACATAGCCATCATCGCCCACGTGGATCATGGCAAGACCACCCTTGTTGATGGGCTTCTTAAACAGAGTGGTACCTTCCAAGCACATCAGGATGTGGAAGATCGGGTCATGGACTCCATGGACCTTGAAAAAGAACGAGGCATTACCATTACCGCAAAGAATACTGCAGTATTCTATGATGATATAAAGATCAATATCTTAGATACACCAGGGCATGCTGATTTTGGTGGAGAGGTTGAGCGTAGTCTGAATCTTGTCGATGGCGCACTCCTTCTGGTAGATGCGAGCGAGGGACCTCTCCCTCAAACAAGATTTGTACTAAAAAAGGCACTAGAGAAAGGACTACCAATCATTCTTGTCATCAATAAGATCGATAGATCGGATGCTAGGATCTCAGAGGTTGTGGATGAGGTATATGATCTATTCATCGATCTTGATGCTACCGAAGAACAGATCGAGTTTCCCATCATATATACAAATGCCAAGCTTGGCGTGGCTCATGAGGAACTTGATAGCGGTTCAGAAGATCTAACGCCATTATTCGAGACCATATTGAGTACCATTGAAGGGCCTAAGGTCAGTGATGATCATGTACCTCAATTCCTGATCACAAGCCTCGATTATGATTCCTATGTAGGTCAAATTGCTGTTGGAAGATTGAATAATGGCAGACTGACAATGAACACATCCTATTCGTTATGCAAGATCGATGAGGTCAGATCGGGACAAAAATTTTCCGCTCTATATACTTTTCAAGGATTGAAAAAGGTACCGGTCGATGAGGTTGAGTCTGGAGACATCATTGCGTTCGCAGGAGTGGATGACATATCCATCGGAGATACGATCTCTGATAATGAGAATCCAGAAGCCTTACCACGCATCAAGGTCGATGAGCCAACGGTCTCCATGCTCTTTTATGTTAATGACAGCCCGTTCGCAGGACAAGATGGAAAATTTCTTACCACCAGACATATTTCAGAAAGACTAAATAGAGAGACCTTGAGCAATGTCTCTCTTCAAGTGATGATCACAGATAGACCAGATGTGTTCGAGGTCCGAGGTAGAGGCGAACTTCAGATGGCGATCTTGATCGAGACCATGAGGAGAGAGGGGTATGAGTTCATGGTATCAAAGCCACAGGTGATCACAAAGATCGAAAATAACAAGACACTCGAGCCAATGGAAAAGGTCTTTCTGGACATACCCGAGGAAAAGGTCGGAATCATTACAGAAAAATTATCTGGACGAAAAGGGAAAATGACCAACCTACAAAATCACGGTACAGGCAGAGTGAATCTTGAGTTCTCAATCCCATCACGTGGGCTTATTGGTTTCAGATCACAGTTCATGACCGATACTCAGGGCGCTGGGATCATGAATAAATTATTCGATGGGTATGCACCATGGTTTGGTCCCATTCCTCAGAGAAACTCTGGAGCATTGGTTGCAGATAGAAATGGAAAG
Source organism: uncultured bacterium (assembly GCA_964478995.1). Lineage (GTDB taxonomy): Bacteria > Fidelibacterota > Marinisomatia > Marinisomatales > UBA1611 > NZWG01. Next base: position 29,900 of record CAYZJY010000010.1, on the reverse strand, counting down.
GTGACCACCTATGCGTGTATTGGGATGGTTGACAGAGGTGAATTATTCATTACTGTGGGAACCGATGTCTATGATGGCATGATCATTGGTGAGAGAAATAGAGACGGGGATCTCAACATTAACATAACAAGAGAGAAGAAATTAACGAACATGCGTGCATCTGGCTCTGATAATACCGTTACCCTAAGACCACCAAAGCAATTATCTTTAGATCAATTCATTGAGTTCATAGCAGAGGATGAGTTGGTAGAGGTCACACCTGATAACATTAGATTGAGAAAAATGGAACTAGATCAGAACAAAAGAGCTTCTCAAAAGAAGAAAGAGAAATATGCAGACCAATAGCTACTTGACCAATCGTGATGGCTGAGATCACCCAGATCGATCTGCCTTTGAAAAACCTCGTGCGTCAGGCAGAAAAAGGCACCGATGAAAATCCCACCATTTTCTTTTTACATGGTTTTGGAAGCAACATGCAGGATCTCTTTGGCCTGACACAATTCTTTGGCAAGGAGTGGAACTGTATTAGCCTTGAAGCAAGCATTCCAACTCATTACAATGGATGGGCATGGGCAGAACTTGACCCTGTCAATGTCAGAGAGTTGCCAAGGCCAGAACAATTTAGAATACACCATGAGAAGGTCATTGAATCCATCGAAAAGAGTATAGAACTTTTAGATCTAGAACCAAAGTTGACCGCACTTTTAGGATTTAGTCAGGGGGCATCGCTATCTATTTATTGTGGACTAAAAAATCCAAACATGTTTAGATCGATCGTAGCATTGTGTGGATATCTACCTGTAGATAAGGTCAGATCGGAGGTTGATCTGACATTGGTAAAAGAACTTGACCTTTTCATGGGGAATGGACGACTAGACATGGTTGTTCCCCTCTCCCTTGCACATTCATCTCGTGATGGCCTCTTGTCAATAGGTGTCAACCCTAATTATAAAGAATATGATTCAGCGCATACAATACCAAATGATTGCTTGAATGATGTTTTGGAATGGCTCAATAGGACAAGTGATCACTAGGCCATAAATAAAAAACCCTGCAATTGGCAGGGTATTAAATTATCTTGAACTGTAGGTTTTACCAGTCATCATCACCCCAGTCATCATCACCACTACTCTCCTCTTCCAAATACTCTGCTTGTTCATCCAACCATTCCTGATATCCTTCATCATCGTGGATGGTCATGAAACCTTTCATCCTGTAATGGCCTAGTCCACATAGTTGTGCACAGGATATCTCTAGACCCTTGCCCTCTCTCTTGGTTCCAATGGCGGTCTCAAGGAATTCCTTGGACGTCATTGTAGCCTCAAAATGTACTGGGATGTTCATTCCAGGTATTGCATCTTGAGATACTCTTAGTTCTGGAAGTTTGAAGTTATGTATGACATCCTTTGAAGAAAGGTCGATTCGTATCTTTGTATTTACAGGAATATGTAATTGATTGATGGTGGTAAAGTCATCTTCAGCGAATTCACTATTTCTATCTAGCCCAATGGGATTATCTTGCTCATCGACCAGATCGATTCTTGTTTCTCCAAATTTTCCATCTGGCCCTGGATAGTGCATGTTCCATGCATATTGCTGTGCGATAACCCTGATAGTCTCTGCATCTCTAGCGTCAGGCACAGAATTGACCCTTTCTGCCCAGATCGGGAATGCAAATCCAAATAATATCACTATCTCTATGACTGCAACAGCGGCCTCCAATACAGATGAATAATGAGATTCAACACCTTTGTAGTTTGCCTTTTTATTTTTTGATGATCGGAACTTGACAAGACTTACAATGAAGAATATTCCCCAACCAACAAACAGAACCAACATCAAATAATGGACAATGACAATGATCTCATCTATGCGACCACTAACACTGGAAATTCCCACGGGCAGTCCAAAGTATCTTAAGATCTCGATCATTCTATTTCACCTGGTTCATTTTTTTGGATTTCATTCCGATTGATATGATCCCGATCAAAATTGCAAATAGGAGCGGGCCAATGACTCCCAGCAGTGTGAAAATGGCCATGTCCATTCCTTTTGCAGCATTACTATTTGGGTCACCAAAGCAAGTTGCACATGCGTTGGCCATGTCCAAGATTGAAAAGAATGCTAAAATAGACACGTATCCTATCCTTTTCATTTCTTAGATGGTCCTGAACTTTTTCAAGATCGAAAAAAGATAATATGTTAGCAAGATTGAAAGTAATGCACTCGTGATGGAAAAGATGGATGAATATTCCATGTTACTATTTGACATGTAAACGGAAAAGAATCCTGCAAGGGCTATTGAAAGAATAATCAAAACTGAGTGTGTGATCTTCAAACTCATTTCTACTACCAGGTATTCACTTGGTCTGTCAATGAAATAAGAGGGATGAATAATAGAATTAAGAATGCTATGAAGGTTATTACCAATATCCATATGATGGTCTGCCTCTCGGTGATGAGGTGCATGAAATAACCCAAGACCAGGCTTCCCTTGATCGTTGCAACTGTGATGGCTATGAAGAATGCCTCAATGAATGATACCTCCAGATAACTAACAGCGACTGTCACCATCGTAAGGAAAGCGAGAGCAATGAAAACATTCATGTAGACCTTGATATGATGTTGAATGTCTTCGATGTGGTCGTTTCTATTTTCTTTATTAGTACTCATGATAGTTTCTAGAGCAGATACAATATCGGGAAGAGGAATATCCATACGAGGTCAACAAAATGCCAGTAAAGTCCCGTGATCTCTATCCTATTTGCAAGTAGGTCTTGATCTTCTTCCCACATCTTGTCTGCCTGAGAGGTCCAGAAGAATCCCAATACCAATAGGCCCCCTAAGATGTGTAATACGTGTAGACCTGTCATGGTGAAATATATTCCCATGAATGTACTCGATGAGGGATATATGCCATGGTGAAATTTTCCCGTATACTCAAAATACTTGACCACCAAAAATGCTAAACCACATAGTATGGTGATCCCTAGATACATCTTATACTTGTCAAACTGTTGCATTTTCAGAGATGCCCAACTCATTACCATTGTTACACTGGATGTTATCAAGACCAAAGTATTGAACGTTGCCATGGGAATGTTCAATTTTGAACCCCAATAGTCAAAATCACCTTCAGGTGCTGCTATCCTAAGAAAAACATAGGCAGAGAACAGTCCGCCAAAGAGCATGACCTCTGACGCTAGAAATATCCAGATTCCAAGTTTACTGTTATTTAGTCCAGTATCAGGACGTTCTTCTAATATGTATGGTAAGTTGCTCATGGTGATGTTTGTGGACAGTAGTCTTCATCCGCTCCTGGTACAGAATATTCATAGGGACCATGATTAACTTCGATCTCTGAATCGAAATTAACATGTGGAAGAGGAGGTGAGGGCGCTGTCCATTCGATGGTTGTTGAGTTCCAAGGATTTCTTTCTCCTGTTGCTTTTCCTGCGAGAGATATGATTAAATTTACTACGAATGGTATTTGTGCCGCTCCTAGGCAAAATGCAGAAATGGTCATGAATTCATTCCATTGGAGGATGTCAGAGGCATGTGCATATGTTTGACCTCCATCATACATTCTTCTGGATAAACCAGCAAGGCCTTGTATGAACATGGGCATGAAAATGCCATTCATGAAAATAAGTGATGGCCAGAAGTGAAGTTTTCCAAGAGGCTCGCTCATTTTTTTCCCTGTGATCTTAGGAAACCAGTAATAGATACCAGCAAAAAGCGCAAAAAGGGTTCCTGGTGCAACTACATAGTGAAAATGTCCAATGACGTAGTAGGTGTCATGGAGAAATATGTCTGATGCTGCTACTCCAAGCGGGAGTCCTGTTAGTCCTCCAATTCCAAACATGGGGAGGAAGGATAATGCGAATAACATTGGAGTATTGAATCTTATGGAGCCACCCCACAAGGAAATAAAGAATGCTGTAAGAACGACAACCGATGGTATTGATATGATCATGGTGGTCAATTGGAAGAAAGCACTCATTGATTGTCCCATCCCTGTCAGGAACATGTGGTGGGCCCAGACAATGAATGACATGAAACCAAGAAATGAAATGGCATACACAAGTGACTTATAGCCCCAGAGTGGTTTTCTAGTATTATTTGCAATGATCTCTCCTACAATTCCTATTGCGGGTAAGATCAGAACATATACCTCAGGATGTGCCAAGAACCAAAATAGATGCTGCCAAAGCAGAGGAGAACCAGATCCGTATGCTTCTACCACGCTACCAGCATAGACCAGTCCACTTGGAAGGAAGAAACTTGTTCCGGCGACTCGGTCCATTAACTGTAGTATGGCTGCAGACTCCAATGGAGGAAATGCAAGTATTAGAAGGAAAGAGGTCACAAGTTGAGCCCAAACGAAGTAGGGTAATCTAAACCAAGTCAGTCCTGGTGCTCTTAGTTGAACGATCGTCACAATAATGTTCATTGAGCCTAATAAAGATGAAGTGATGAGGAAGATCATGCCTATGAGCCACATTGTCTGCCCTGATTCAAATATTGATAAGGGAGGGTAGGAGGTCCAGCCAGATCTTGCTGCTCCTTCTGGTGTGAAGAAACTTGCCATCATGATCACACCACCAATGAAATAGGACCAATAACTTGCGGCATTCAACTTTGGAAATGCCATGTCAGGGGCCCCTATTTGCAATGGTACGAGATAGTTTCCAAATGCACCGACTGCAAGGGGAACAACACCCAGGAATATCATGATGGTTCCATGCATTGCTCCAAGGGTATTATAATTTTCAGGTAACATGACACCACCACTTTCGGAGAACAGCCAATTACCGACATAGGGTATTACCTGTTCGGGATATGCCAATTGATAACGCATGATCATCATCAGAATAAATCCAAAAAGCAGAAAAAGGAGTGATGTCACCCCATACTGCAATCCTATGATCTTGTGGTCAACGGAGAATACATACTTTTGTATGAAATTCTCTTCGTGATGATGTTGGTCGCTACTCAATGTAATTTATCCAGATCTTTAGATTCTTGGTTATGGAATATCAGTCTATCTCTAGGCTATAATTTTCTTCAAAATTTTCTGTACCAAGCATTCTGATCGCGTCCCAGGTCATTTTTGTGCACACTCTTGCACAGACCTGACAACCTGTACATTCATTGAAACGTACTTGGACAGGTGGAATAATAGGAAACTCATATTTATCATCGGAGACTGGCTCAATACAGTCTACAGGGCAGAATGGAACACAGGCCTGACACCCTGTGCAATTGTCCTCATCGACAACAGCGATCAATTTAGGACGTTTTGTCTTTTCTCTAGCGTAGTCAGGAAGTTCTGGAATCCCTTTGAAATAATTATATGCTGGTGCCATTTGCTTATCAATCTCTGTTAAAATTTAATCATTTAAGAATGAAATAATGAATGAAATTTATTTGAGTATGTAATTTTCTATAACCCACCCAGCGCCGAAGCAGATGATGCCTCCAAGGAGGAGTTTGGGGTCCATGAGTTTTGGGAATTTGATCACAAAACCAACAGCGATCATGAACATGCCCAATAGTTCCAAGGATTTTGCAGCATAGTACATTATTTAGTTTCTTCGATCGGTTCTAGTTCTGCAATGATGAATAACTGCTCTTTGAAAGAATTATTTTTCACTTTCAAGGACCAGAGATGGTGTAGAAAGGCTAGTGCAAAAATAAGATCATGGACCCATTGGGGTGACATCTGGTTCTCCACGGCTCCAATGTGTATGAACCATCCCCCCACCAAAAGGATCGTGAGCATGAGTTGAGGGAAAAGTTCCATTTTCAATTTTCTCTCTCTCTTCCATAGTTCTTCTTTTCCCAAACCAGATTCGATCGCACTCTTTATCGCCTTACCGGTTGATATGAAAAAATACATGACCACTGTCTCAGTTATGGTAAAGATAAGTATCATGAAAAGTGCAAATCTCGTATGGCTCGCACCCAATATGTCAAAGTGCCAATAGCCGCTTACTCCTGTAAGAGTGAGGTTTATTAGATTGATCAGCATCAATGCGTAGCAGATTATCATGAATACATACATGGGAGATCTAAATATTATTAACGTAAGAACCTATCTAAAAATTAAATAGAATCATCCTACAATTCATAAAATATCAATATAATTTTTCATTTCTAAAGGGATGGAAAACCATGGTAAAATCAGTGGTATTAAATCAATGTACTTTAAAGGAATATTCATGAAATATAGTAAATCATTAATTGCCGTTTTCACATTTACCTTTTTGGTGGTATCCATTAATGGTGGTACCCTTAAAGGCCATGTGAAGTATGATGGAAAGGCCCCAAAGAAAAAGAGACTAAAGATGGATGCTGACCCCGTTTGTGGTTCTTCACATTCATCTGCTGTCTATAGCGAGAACTTCAAAATGGGAGAAGATGGCTCCATGGAAGATGCATTGGTCTATCTAAAGAATGTCTCTTACAGTGGAGAAACTCCATCGGATGCTGTTATTCTAGACCAAAAAGGTTGTATCTACGTTCCTCATGTTTTTGGTATGATGGCTGGTCAAGAATTGCTCATAAAGAATAGTGATGCGACCCTTCATAACATCCATTCCATGCCTAAGGTAAATAAGGAATTTAATTTTGCCATGCCTAAGGTGGTCAAAGAGAAGAAGTCAACCTTTGCTAAATCAGAGCCAGCCCCTTTCTATATTAAATGTGATGTTCACCCTTGGATGAAATCTTGGGTCTTGGTATCAGATCATCCGTTTTTCGCAGTTACAGATGCAAAGGGGAATTTCTCCATTGAAGGAATCCCCGCAGGTACCTATGAGGTTGTATGTTGGCAAGAGAAGTTTGGTAAGAGGACTTTGACTGCAGAGGTTACCATTGGGGATGGTGATACGACTAAGGATTTTGTCTTCACTCGTCCAAAGAAAAAATAAACTGAATTTTGATATGAATAAGGCGGAGTTTACTCCGCCTTTTTTATTCCACAGACATCCATGAAAAAGAATGTTATAGTATTGTATGCCTTATTCATCTGTTGTGATAATAATGAGCAGATCTATGCCGTAAAGGGAACCATAAGATCGATCGCAATGGACCAGAAGAGAGTGACCATAGCCCACGATACTATACCTGACCTCATGATGCCAATGGTAATGCCTTTTCCTGTACTCGATCAGGAAGAATTGGAGGAGGTTACCATTGGTGATAGCGTACATTTTGAATTTGTATGGAGCGACACGTTACCCTATGCTAGGAAGTTTGAGATCATTGGGAAGGGGAATCTCCCTGAGGTTGATGATTTTTTCAATGATGAATTCACTGAAAGGGAAATAGGTCAGGTCCTCGATGATGTGACGCTATTGTCCATTGATAGCAATGAGGTCAAATTATCCGATAGTGATGGTCATTATCGATTTATCTCTTATATCTTCACACGATGCCCCATGCCTAACATGTGTCCTGCTGTGGTCATGAAAAATAGGTATCTCTTGGAAAGATTCTCAAAGAAAGATTCCATAGATTTCATCTTGGTCAGTTTTGATTATAAGCATGATACACCCTCTATTTTAGATCAAAATTATGGTTCTTCAATAGAGGAACAGGATAATCTAAAAGTTTGGTCCAGTAGTGGTCACATGGATGATGTCTACAGATTGGTAAGACAGTCTGGTGGTGATTTTTGGGGAGTAGAGGAAGATAAAATTGGGCATACGCTTAGGTCTGTATTACTAGGTCCAAATCGTGAACTTTTAGCCTCTTGGGAAGGAGATGACTGGAAAGTAAAACAAGTTGAACGTGGGATAGAGATGTTCATGAAATAAAAAGCCCCAGTAGACTGAGGCTCTTTGAATTCATCTTAGATGTAATGAGGTTCTACCAATCATCGTCATCGTCGCCCCAGTCATCATCGTCGCTATCATCATCACTATCAAAATCATATCCATTTTCATCAAAATATGCTTTGATGAGACCATCAATATTTGTTTTACCCTTTATGTTCCAAAGATAATCTCTAAGTCCATTAAGCATGGCGGTGGTGTCGCCATTTAAAGCAACCAATGCTTTCCCCCAGTCATTTTCAGCACCTGCCATGGATAAGATCTCACTATCGGGTACATATGGCGCTGGCATCTTTGTTCCAGGCATGGTCTCCTGAGGATCTCTCAACCACTCAGTGACCCATCCCGCATTTAAACGCTCTTTGGTCAGGGCCAAGTTAGGTGCCCATGTTGGTGCATCTCCAGTTGGAAACTCCTCACCATAAAAATGGCAACTATTACATTGACCAAATTCATGCAATTTCGCTCCAGCAGAAAATTCTGTACTATTCTTTTCAAATTGATGAGTGCCTCTATAGTTTACGTTTTCACCATCCATGTGCTGGAAATAGGCAATGATCGCATCCCAATCCTCATCAGATATCTGATGGAAACTAGGCATTCTTACCTGGAGGTTGGGTCTGATGATCGATGGGTCATTAAAGAATGATAACAACCATTCTGGATTTGCCTTGCGACCCTCTGATTTTAGATTAGGTGGCCCATATTCTGGTGGACCTATGTGCTCAACAAGTTGCCCACCACGATCAGCAATAAGGTGACAGCCTTGGCAGTTATATTGTTTTACGAGTCTGTGACCTTTTTTGAATGTATCAGGAGCATTTTTATGCGCTTGCAGATTTTCACTTACCTTATTGGAGTTAAATGATAGAACTGCCGTGGTAACAGCCTCGATCTCTTCTTCAGAAAAATGAAAATTAGGCATTTTCAATAGGTCGAGGTGATTGCTTTCCTTTCCCCTGTCATAGATACGAGGTGTCCTTAATTTATTTTCTATCCATGCATGTACAGTGTGTTCTATGTCATGGAATAGGCCAAAATCAAATTTGTTAACAGGTTTTGAACCTTCTTCAGTTATCTCTACACCTATGGGCTTTGCATCATCAAAACCATCTATGTGATGACATCCAAAACATCCATAGTGTCTTATGCTCTTCTCACCGATGAAATTAAGTTTTTGGCTTTCATTCATTTTTGCAGCTTTGGCCTTTGCAAATTGCTCAGGATTTGATTTTTTCAGCCAGTTGACCGTCAATTCATTTAAGACAGATCTATCATACTGGTGTGCGGGTGAGTTATCAAATGACTCGCTCTTATCTTGCATGAGATATGCTGCTATGTCCTTGGCTTGTTGCGGTTCAAGCCTGAGATTAGGCATTTTTGTATCGGGCATGTATGCCTGTGGATCCATGAGCCATTCATAGAGCCATTCGGAAGATACCTTTGAACCCAATCCAATAAGATTTGGACCTTGGACCTTTGTCAAATTTTTATAATTATTTACATAGGGCGCATCATCTGGATCTTTTTCTGATATGTGGCATCCCATGCAACCGACTGCGTTGAATAATTTTTCACCATTGATGGGATCTCCTAGGAAGCGACTACTATTACTGCCTGTCTTTTTACCATCTTTTTCTGCAAAGAGATATTCTGTTATGCCAGCAATCTCCGCATCATTGTATGCGGAGATCTCAGGTTCATCTTGATTAGTCTGTTCGAAAATGGCAGGCATCCTCGTATTGTATCTGAAATGTTGAGGATTCTTCACCCATTTGGCAACCCAATCCTCTGATAATTTTTCATTCAACTTTCTCAGGCTTGGTCCTGACTTGGACTGACTAGGCCAGTTAGAATTATGGTGACAGCCATTGCAACCTGCACGGTCGACCAGTGAAAGCCCTAGATTAAGTTTTTCAGCACCTGCTAGGTCACTTGTATTGGAGTGACATTTGAAGCAACTTGATTCTGTATATCGTGTTGGGACCATTGGTGTTAGCCAGTGGTGATTGACTTTCCAGCCATGATCTTCTTCCCATCTTTTCTTATCCTCTGGTGTATTGGGCGTGTGAGATGAAGAGACAAAAGAGGTACCCCGACTCCGACCGCCATGGCAACTTGTGCAGCCAAAATTATTCATTGGGTGGGGAGACTTTGAAGTTATGTATAGGTCTAGGTCAGGATGTGTCGTATATGGTTGGGGTGCATCTGAAAAATCAGGGTTGTCAATTCCTAGGTGACAACTTGTGCAACGATCCACTACGGGGACAGATGCAAAATTAACATCATATTTCACATCCGCAACCACGATCTGATTGACCTTGTAATATGGATCTAGAAAGTCAATAATGGGAAGATCTCTAACTATGTCACCTAGTTTGTTCGCCAACGTCATTTTGCTTCGATCTAATTTGCTGAGTTTGTTATTGGTCAGAGTATACTGTTTGGTATATTTGGCTAATTCATCCTGCTTTTGTTTTACAAGCGCCTCAATTGATTTTATATCTGATTCTGTAGATGATATTTCTATCTCGGTCGCCTCGCGATCAAGTCTTAGGATATCAAGTTTATCAAGCGCCGCAGCATATTCATCTCTATGTGAGGGGCCATGATCACCGTGTGCATTATCTGCCTCAACGAGGTATTTTAGAGCATCGACATTTGCCTTCTGGCTCTGATACTTCATGTTCTGGTTGTAGTGTTTATCCTTCAGGGAACTTAATCTTGCTTCAAGTACGCTTAATTCATCACTTTTGCTATCATAAACTTTCTTGGCCTCTGTTAGCGCATTTTCATATATGGATCTTTCTTTCTCCATCGCCACGGCTTGTTGTTCCAACTTCTCTTGAGCAACCTCGACCTGCATTTTGCGAAATTCACGTTGATAGTCCTTGAACTCATCATCATTATCATCCACGAAGATCCAGACCGTCGTAGCGAGGAAAATAATGGATGATATTGCAAACCATTTATTTAATAGGTTTATGTCCCAATATCTTTCGTCGTTCTTAAACATTTATGTACATGGATTATATGTTGAAAAAATATTCTGGAATGGCGATGAAATATTTCAAGTTTACCACCCATCTGAAATACATCTTTAGAGGTAATGAGAGCATCACAAGGCCAAAGGTCATCAGTGCGACAAATCTAATTGGACCATATGCTTCAAACATCTCTTTGAGCCAGGTCTTTGCAAGTATCAATGGTAGAATGAACAAATATGCACCGACGACTAGGAAACCAACAAATTCTCTCAATAGAATATTCTCAGGAAGTCCTTTTCCAAGTAGTTTGACCCAGAAATATTCAGAGAGATTTACATTGTTAAGTGCCACGACCTTGTGGGTGTCCCAATATTCGAAAGGTCCATAGAAGTTCCAGTTAGGTCCCCTGAAGAACGTCCCCAAGACGATGAGAAAAAGCCAAAGAACGATCCAACCATACATGAAGATGAATATTCCAACCCTTCTTTCCTTGAATGAATAGTAGCCATCTCCCTTCTTATTTATGTCCATGTACGGTATTGCCATCAGTCCAAGGATGCAAAACATGGGAAGCACGATCCCAGCGATCCAGGGGTCATAGTACACCAACATCTCTTGTAGTCCTAGAAAGTACCAGGGTGCTTTTGATGGATTTGGAGTGGCTGCAGGGTTCGCAGGTTCTTCCAATGGTGCCGCAACTAGGATGGACCAAACCACCAAGAACACAGTGAAGAGAATCAGGGCGATGAATTCAATGTAAACGAGATCAGGCCAGACCAGTACCTTGTCATCTGGATCATTGTACTCTGAGGGCTTCAAGCCCTTTTCTAATCTCTCATCATTGATATAAGCCTTATGCATTGCAAGCCAAATGAAAAAGAAAATGGAATAGACCATCAATACGATAGGAAAATTATCGGGCTTGGTAAGGATCACATTGAAGTTTTCATCCAAGTATCCGACCACGAAGAAGAAGGAGATTGCTGAAAGTGCAGCAACAAGTCCTGTCTTGGTCCAGAGTAGGTAAAAACCTAGTTTTCTATTGACCTTATCAAACCAGTCTGTAGGAGGAAAGAGGATGGGGGTAACGATTGTCAGTATGGAGAAACTGATCGTCGGTGTTGATAGATAGTCTACCGTATGTTTAAATGTTTCTAACATTCCTTTTCCTCTTAGAGCGGTCCTGAAATACCGCCATCTTTCCTAATCCGCCAAAAATGAACAGCCATGAATATCATCATGATGAAAGGTACTGCGATGCAGTGTATTACATAAAATCTCAAGAGTGTTGCCTCACCAACAAATCTTCCTCCTATGAGAGCAAATCTTACGTCAGATCCAATGTGAACCAGGTTGATGTCTCCAATCGCCAAAAGACTTGCTCCTGGACCCTCATGTCCTATGAAGGGATGTGCCCTAGCCATGTTCGACCCTACGGTCACTGCCCATATGGCAAGTTGATCCCATGGCAATAGATATCCCGTAAAGGATAGGAACATGGTCATTGTCATGAGTAACACTCCGACGCCCCAGTTGAATTCTCGTGGAGGTTTGTAAGACCCTGTCATGAATACTCTAAGCATGTGTAGCCAGACAACAAGGACCATTGCATGTGCAGCCCATCGATGAAGTTCTCTCATGATCCCAAGCGGCACCTGTTCTGTCAGATCAATAATGTCTGTATAGGCATATTCTACCGTTGGTCTGTAATAGAACATGAGCAAGATACCAGTAATGGTCAAGTTGACAAAAAGGAAGAAGGATAGACCCCCCATGCACCAGGTATAGCCTAGTTTCACCGCATGTTTTGGAAGTCTAGCAGGGTGGAGATGTAGAAATACACTCCCCAGGACAGCATGCATCCTTTGTCTTCTGGTATGGGGCACTCCAGACCTGATGATGGATTTCCAGACCTGTGACTCTCCTAAGGTCTGTAAAATTGATTTCTTATTTTTTTTATCAGCCATTATGAATGAATAATCTCTTTATTAAAATACTTAAACCTTTAAAAAGGATTCTGGGTTTTCCCACTCTCCCTTTTCCCATTTAAAACTCTTGGTCTTGTCAACCAATATCTGGCCATCGTTTGCAAGACTGATCTTGAACCTTTCCAATGGTCTTGGAGCAGGACCCTCAAAATGAATGCCTGTCATTCTAAAACCACTACCATGGCATGGGCATTTGAATTTTGATTCAACAGGCAGCCAGTTTGGTGTACATCCAAGGTGTGTACAAACTGTTGACAATGCAAAGATCGACTCTTCGTCCCTAACTATCCAAGCATTGAATTGTTTTTTGAACTTGATATCAACTGAGTTCTTTGAAAAATCATCTGGAAATCCGATCTTGAACGTCTGTGGTGGTTCAAAAAGCACATTCGGAAATAGAAAACGAACGATCATGGTAAAGAAACCACCCGTAACTCCTAAGTATGCAAGCCAACCAAGTGAGAGCCAACCAAGAAAACCTCTTCTATCAGTATCAGGACCCTTATACGAGTTTTCTGCCGAAGAACCTACAGCTGCATTGGGTGTCATTTTCTCTTCTGTCATAATCTTTAAATAATCCTATCGTATGATTTCTTGAGTGTCTTTATTGCGGCATCTCTTATGGTGAGGTTTTCATCCGATCTTGCTAGATCGATCAATCTTGGCTCAAAACGATCATCCTGAATCAATGAGGAGGTTTTGATGGCTGTCATGATGACCTTATTGATCTCTTTATAGTCTAGTTCAGAAAATGTCATCAAGTAATCACGGTCCATGAGGTTTTCAACGATTGGAACGGATGATGTTTCACCCATTTTCGCAAGTGCGATCGCAGCGTCCCATCTTATGTTTGGTTCATCATCTTCCAAAAGTTCGTTTAGCATTGGGATCGATCGATCATCACCAATGAATCCTAATGACATTGTTGCTGCCAATCGCTCATCTTGATAGTCTGATTTTTTGACTATGTCGATGAGGTCCATTACTGCTTTTTCGGATCTTACCATTCCAACCGCTTGAATTGCTGCAAGGCGCGACTCACGAGCATCATCCTTTAATCCCTTTATCAATTCCTTTCCATAGAACTCATCACCTGTTGCGCCCATTGCTATTGCTAGGTAAGCACGAACTAATGGGTCATCATTGATCGAATGATCATATGCTGAGATCATTTGATTTTTGAAGGTCATCTCTTGTGGGATTGTTTCTGGGTTATTCAAGACCTTTGAAAGTTCATAGGCTGATTGCCATCTTTTTGTTGCAGAACCGATCTTGACCTGGTTCAATAGTTCAGATGCATCATCTGTTTCAAAAGTTATGAATCTAAATAGCAAGAAGAATACCGCTCCAAAGATCGCGATCATGAATGGTATCAAAAAAAATGAATAGAACAGTGTATAAATACGACTGGATTCATTTCCATGACTATCTATGGTTGTAGTATTATTCATTTATAGGGAAAATAAGACCGGGAAATTTATTCCATAACCATCTGTTCTACCAAAGAGAAAAGTATAATTATTTTTCACTTGAACCTGCCTTTAATAATTCAATGTCTTGTTTCAAATGCCGTGTCAATCTAGTTAGTTTTCTCAACTCTTTTCTCAATCTCATTATTTCACTGATCAAAACAAATGAGAAAATAAGGATCAGAATGGATATGATAGGTAATGCATCCATTGATCATTTCATTTGTTCTTTTTTCGCATCCTGCCTTAACTGCCATCCAAGTAGGATTGGGAAAAAGAAAAGGATGATGCAACCCATTGCTAATAGGCCCACTGCCCATTCTAAATTCCTCATGAGCCATTCTAAAGTAAACCATTCCATTTTTTAACTACCTCAAAGAACCCAAGTAACCATTGTGACATAGATGATCAATAATATGGTACATGCTATCATTGATATCACTTGGGTCTTTGTGATTATGGTCTTTGAACCTTCAGGCATTATTTTGAAGTACGTTTTGCTTTTATTATTGCGGCTTTTATCTTGCCACGAAGGACCTTGTTTTCTAGTGCGTTAATTTCATCCATTTCACCTTCCAAACCCGTGGCTATTAGGCGTTCCATTTTTTGGTCATCCGTCTCAACTTGTTCTGAAGCATCACCACCAGAAGTTGCATCCATGTCAATATCAGGCATTGGTGGTCGCTCAACGCTGCCTCGACCAATTTTGACTATCATGGCCTTTGCCTTTCCTCTAAGGACCTTATCTGAGTGGGCATTCACGGTGTCCATGTCACCATCCAGACCTTTGTTAACCAAATAGGCGACCTGGTCATCCTTGGATAAAGATTCCATGCCACCACTAGTTGCTTGGACATTGGATCCACTTTCTGCTTTTTCAGGAAGTACGGGTAATATGCCTGTCCTTTTTGCCTTGACCATTCCAGCTTTGGCCATTCCTCTGATGGGCTTTTCAGGTATGCCATTCACATAGTCCATGTTCCCTTGCATTCCCATGTTGATTGCATAATCAATATAGTCTTGTCTAGATGCAAAGCCACCAAATTGGGAGGTTGCTAAGTTATTATCGGCATTGTCTTCATCTGAAGATCCAAAATCGATCTTTGGTACAATGTGATCCAAGCGCTGAAGACTCTTTGACTTCTCTTGCCAATTCAACTGATCTAAAATGGAGAATAACCCTTCTGATGTTCGTCTGCATTTGACCCATACACCATGTTCTGTCTCCCGTATTGAAAATTCGACATATTCGGTTGATAGGGGCGTTGTCTTAAATGTGAAACCAAATTTCTTTTCCTGCTCCATTGTCATGACCCTGCAGGAAAACCATGGTGCAATTGTCATTGGTCTGATCTTGAAATATGCACCAGGTTTTAAATCCAATTGAGAGAAGGAATATTTATGGACATAACGGTCTGTATCTAAAATTGGCAATGCTCTTTGTATTCCATGGAACCAAACATTATACATTTCTAGGGATGTAAGCATCTCCCACATGATCTCTTTAGTGGTCGAAAAATGATGTTCCATGATGCTTTCACTTTTGAATGGGGACCAGTCGGACCAACTTTCTCCGATGCCATCTAGTGGAACTTCAGGAACTTTACGAGAAACAGTGGCCTGTTCAATTCCCTCAAAATCAATATCCTTTGATGTGTAATGTCCAGTATGGCCATCAGGAAATTCTATCTCAAATTTTGTTGGATAGAAAAATATCTTATTTACTTTTCCAGTCTCTCCACTCTTTCGAATGGTGCAGGGCGTTCCTAATTCTATTCTGTTAAGGATCATTATGGATTTTTATGCTCAATTTTTTAAAATTTGATTACATCCCAAGCACGAAATTTAATCATTTGTCATTGCAATTGAAGTGTAAAAGTTTGCTAAAAAAGGCCTGTAAAATTTCTAATTTAGCCAGTTATTTATGCAATTATTTCGGACGTTTACCATTCTATCCACAGGACTGACCTATTTATTGATCTTCATTGGTGGCATGGTTCGAGTGGCAGGTGCAG
Source organism: uncultured bacterium (assembly GCA_964478995.1). Taxonomy (GTDB): domain Bacteria; phylum Fidelibacterota; class Marinisomatia; order Marinisomatales; family UBA1611; genus NZWG01. The sequence continues at coordinate 13,600 of CAYZJY010000010.1, read as the reverse complement.
GAATGGGATGTCCTGATTGGCCAAGATGTTTTGGACGGTGGATTCCTCCAACAAGGCTTGACCAATTACCCGAGCACATTGATCCAGCAAAATTCAATATTGTATTGGCTTGGATAGAATATTCTAATCGTTTGTTTGGCGCTATAGTAGGTCTTTCAATAGCGATAACTCTGTACCTCGGTCTCAAGCATTGTTCTCATCTACCTCGCATAAAATGGGCACTTATTACCGCATTCTTACTTACTTTATTTGAAGGCTGGTTGGGGTCGGTCCTTGTTGATACAGTCCTCAATCCTCTCACCATTACCTTACATCTTTTCTTTGCTCTTATCATTGTCATGTTATTACTATTTACATCTCAAGAGGCTTATTATTTGATCAATCCTAATGCTGAAAGTAAAAGCCATTATCCTTCTGAAATGAAATGGCTATTTGGCATGATGGCCTTTACGTTACTTGTAGAGGTGGTATTGGGCACTGAGATACGTGGAGGTCTTGAGATGATACGTAAAGAAAATCCAATGATAGAATCACAATTCCTCATAGACATGTTAGGTCCATTCAAATATGCACATAGCATATTAGGGTTTTTAATTACCATTCTTTCTATCTTCATCTGGCATGGATTGGTAAAAAGATCAATGAATCCATCATCCTTGATGGTACAAACATCAACATCGATCGTGCTATTGATCTTGTTGCAGATAGTACTTGGCGAAATACTTGTTTTTTTTGAGGTGATCCCTCTCATCCAGTTATTTCATTTGTGGATCGCATCTTGGATATTGGGGCTGGTGAGTGTCCAATATGTGGCATGGCAAAGGTCAAGAGTGGGTTATGAATAGAGCAGGCTATTATGTTTTATTGATCATCATTGTTTTTGGCCTGGGGGCAAACTGGGTAATAGAAAAGGCAAATAATTCACATGGCATTCCAATTATAAAACCAGTACCACAGTTTTCTTTTTTCAATCAAAGGGGAGAACCATTCACGAATGAGAATTTGAAGTTTAAGGTGACCATATTGGATTTCATGTTCACTAGTTGCACTGGGCCATGCCCTTTGATGACCCTGAACATGTCAAATTTGTACAATGATTTTGATGATGTAAATGAAGTCCAATTCATCTCTATAACAGTTGACCCTGTTGTTGACACACAGGAGCAGTTAAGGGAATATGCAGAACTTATTGGGGTTGACGATGATCGTTGGCAGTTTCTATGGTCTGACATGGATGCGATCAAGGATCTAAAGAAGGATGGTTTCATGCTCTTTGCAGATGACCTTCCTCAAGGCCATGCGATCAAATTTGTACTTATCGATCATAAAGGGAACATCAGGAAATATTTCGATGGCACTGATGAGGCAAGTCAAAAAGTTCTAAGAAATGACATTGCAAACTTGGTCAAGGAATCTAGGTCTTAAATGAAGCGTATTCCAAAAAAAGCATCATCGATCCAAGAAGCCTATTTTGAACTGACAAAGCCAAGCATCACATTTCTTATTCTCATATCAACTGCACTTGGATATTATCTTGGTGGTGATGGGATAGGAGATCATGTTAGATTCTTGCTTACCCTTGTGGGGTCCTGTCTAGTATCCTCAGGTGCAGGTGCGCTTAACCATTTTGCCGAAATGGAATCAGACTGGTTGATGGATCGTACAAAAAAAAGGCCATTACCGATGGGTATCATTGACCCACTCCATGCAAGACTATTTGGCCTATTTCTTACACTATCTGGCTCTGGAATACTTTATTTTTTCATTAATCCTCTAACCTCAGTCCTAGCATTGGTTACAACGCTATTATATCTTTTTGTATATACGCCATTGAAGAAATTGACTTGGCTCAATACGTCCATTGGTGCAATACCTGGTTCCATACCGCCTCTGGGAGGTTGGGTTGCTGCGACAGGTTCGTTGGACTCTGAGGCCTGGATATTATTTGCAATATTATTTTTGTGGCAGCATCCTCATTTTTATGCCATAGCGCTCATGTATAGAGATGATTATGAAAAAGCGGATCTAAAGATGCTTCCCGTTGTTGAGCCAGATGGAAAGAGGACAAACCGACAGATCATATGGCACTCCCTCTTGCTGATCCCTGTTTCATTGGTCCCTGTCTACATCAACACACTAGGAATGATTTATTTCTATGGCGCATTATTTCTTGGGACTGGATATCTTGTGTCAGGCATATTGTTGACCAAGAACTTTAGCATGGATAATGCTCGATCTCTCTTAAAGATGTCTGTGATCTATCTTCCCGCACTTTTTGTAATAATATTAATGGATAAACTTTTATGAATAATGAAACCTTTTGGACCCGGATAATTTATGTAGTCTCAGTTGTTATTAGCCTTGCAGTTGCATTCTTGATACTTGGTCCAAGACCTGAGGGAATGGAGGGGAGCATTGATGTTTCCATGCTACCATTTACCAATGCATTATTAAATGGAGCGACTACTCTCTTATTGGTTACGGGCTATGTATTGATAAGGCAAAAAAATATTAATGCACATAAGTTAGTGATGCTGTCATCCTTTGGGACATCAACGCTTTTTCTTATTAGTTATGTCATATACCATTGGTTCAAGAGTGGTCCAAAAGCATATGTAGGTGATCATCAAACTGCATATTACTTCATACTTATCACTCATATAATTCTTGCTGCCATAATTATCCCTCTTGCATTATTTACACTATATAGAGGCTGGAATGCCCAGATAGCGCAGCACCGAAGAATAGCTAGGGTCACTCTTCCCATATGGTTATATGTATCTATCACAGGAGTAATTATTTATTTGATGCTTTACTAGTAAAGAGACGATAGAATGGTCATAGCCTCTTTACCATTCCACCAAATTGTTTTTCAATTTTAAATCCATGTTTAGAAAAGAATTCTTGAGCGTAGAAACCAACGGTTATGATCTCTATCCCTCCATGCTTCATGCGTTTGAAAAAATCAGACATTATGCGTTTACTTAGGAAAATTTTCTGATATTTTTTTCTAATTGCCACCCATTCAAGATGGATCTTGTTCTTTTCCATGCTCTTCCAATAAAGTCCCCCAACAAGTCTATTACGACTATTGAACGCAAAAAGGAATTCATGGGTGGATGTAAATGTCACAGATAAAGCGGACTCTGTTAAAAGATTATGAAACCTAGCGATCTCCTTGGGAACAAAGGGGGGGCGTATCCTATATAGTTTTCCATCTTTGCATTCTGTTTGAGATACCAAATTTAGTTTAGCCTCTTCTCCGTGAGTTGTTGTTACAAGCTCAATGTACTCAGCAGGATCGACATGTGGGAATAACATCCGTGCCAAAAAGAATTGTTCATCTTTGTTCAAACTTATGTCTGATTGAATCTTCGTTATGCGTTCCTGCATGTTCCACGGGCTGATTATATTATTCCTCATATCCTTGATCATGGATTTGAATTCGTTAAATAATTGCTCACCGCTTTCTTTAAAGCAGGTCATCATGAAAAACCTTACGCGAGTCTCTGGATATTCATCTATAAGATCATCAAGTTTATAATCATTGTATAACTCTTGTAGGATAGATGCCTTTGCCTGTAAGGTCGCTTCTAGATTAAGGTCTAGCCATCTTTCATATCTCAATGATGCAAAAACAACCGGTTTGGTCAAAACTCCATAACTATCTATTTCCTCCAAAAATTGATCGATTCGTTTTGTTGTTAAGCCAGTAAGTTCACATTTCTTTTTAATTGCTCTGGAGTCAAGTTCTAACTTGAGATCATCCAAGACTCTCATGCCTTTTTTGACCTTTAATGCCTGGATCGTAGCCGTGAAGATCACTTCCCAATCTGACATGTGGCTGAGTCCAGGATATTTTTTTTCAGTCTTCACGATAAAATCAGTAAACAGTGAAAGAAAGTGTTCAGCCAAGGATGTTATTGGCCTTCTTCTGGAAATTGAAATTAATCGAGTACCCGTCTTGTAATCATGCTGGGGAATGATAAGATTTTCAGGAGTAGGAGGCTGTATGGATAACTCAAGATCTGTTCTATTCCAAAATTCTTGATAGGCTTGTATGCCGCTCCATATGAAATGTAACCATCTCATTTGCCATCTATCGACCTTTATTTGTTCATTAATATCTTTCTCATTACGTTTTAAATAGTTTTCAAGCGTCTCGCCTTGGATGTATTCCTCTGTGTAAAGATCATGCTCAGGCCAGTAACCACCGAAATTTTCAACCAGAGCACTATCCTTGAAACCAGACCCCATTTTAATTAGCCATCTTGTTTCATCATCAATGAAATCTCGATCTAATCCCTCATTTAGGTTTATCACTAGATTATGGTTACCAAAATTTCTTGTTCTGACTAATAATCTTAACACACTCTTGTTATTCCGACTTCCCAAGTGGGTGACCCAAATTCCATTCTTGGGAATGTCATTGAGATCAATAAGATAGTTTTTTGAAAAGAGGAATAATGATTCTCTTATTAACGATGTTTCACTAATTGCCTTTAATAGACGTTCTTTGTGTCTCTGGCGCACATTATCATCAAAGGTCAAAACATCCTTCCAATGATATTCTTCGCCAGTTTCATGGTCGACAGTTATGCTTGGCGAATGCCCTATCCATGATCGAAATCCTTTTATCAGACCATAATATGCTTTTTGTGCAGTAGAGTAGATTGGCTTTGGTGCTTTTGTTAATTGCCAACTTATTAATTCAGACCTTACCCAAACAAAGCGGGTGGGATGCATTGTCCCAAAGTCCGCAATAAGAAGTAATAAGGTCTTAATAAATTCTTGCTTGGTTACATCTGTTTCTTCTATGTCTGTTTTTGATCTTTTTAAGTATTTGATCAAAGCATGATAATGATCGTCATTTGTTCTATTGATGGTAAAAGAAAAACCTTTTGTTGGATCCATCTTCCTATGGTAGTGGTAAGTATCATGAAGGAGGTCCATGAAAAGATCCCCAGACATTATAGGCGCTAGCGTCTCGATCAATTTTACTCTGAAAATTGGATTGGCATGTTCTCTCAAGTTCATGAACGTATCGATCACTATTGTAGACCAATTCCCCAGTTTTTCATCGATTATTTCCTTTAGTTCATCAAATGATGATTGATCATCCTTTAGAAAAGATCTTACCGCCATGTGAAGTCCATATAAGACCGTATCCACATCATGGTCGGTCTTTTCTTCATTGTCCAATGTATTCATTATTACATTGTTCATCTTGATTTCACCATATGTTTTATGCTCTTTCAATCGAAAAACTGTTGGACCAGTAAAATCTGTGAAATCAAAATTGCCAAGCCAGAGGTTCGGAGATTGTATGAAGGGATCTAGGTCAAGAATATCCATCTCGCCTGAGTAGGCGAAATCGCCCACTCGCATGGTATCACCTTCCCAGGTTAAGGATAATGATCTAGCACTATCACTTATGGAAAGTCTTTGGCCATCCCAAATGATATTGCTATTGATAGTTCCAATCTCTCTAATTATCCAATTCGGAATCCTTATCTCTTTGTTACCATGATGGAGGGCTGAATAATTTCTTTGATACAAAGGAGTTATGATATCTTTGAAATTTTCCAATATTTTTTTTCGAATGAACGTACCTTTTGGCGTTAGTTCACCTCTTTCTTCTGAAAAATCTCGATTGATTATTACATAATTAACTATTCTCTCGAAGGGAGATAGAAAACTGTTGACCGATAATATCATGGAACTAAAGAGATCTCTTACCTCATTTACTTTTTCTTGACCGGGTATGAAATTTGAATTTTCATGGTCAGGATATATCAGGACGGTATTGAATTCCCGTCCATCACCTACTAGAAAAACAGATTTTATCGATTCAAAATCCTGAAAGAGATTCTCTATTTTTTGCGGTGCAATGGTCTGGCCTCTACTGTTTTTGTAGATATCTTTTTTCCTATCAATAATGAAATAGTGACCATTTCTTTCATCAAAAATATCTTCAGTATGGAACCATCCTTCATTAAATACCTTCGCTTCATCATCCTTAAAGTAACCATTAGTGACGTATGGACCCTTTATGCATAATTCACCATCTTCTGCTAGTTTAAGTTGAATGCCAGGCAATGCTTTTCCAACTGAATCTCTGGGATAGTCATCTGGAGGAGTCATGGTAATTCCACCTGTTGCCTCTGTCATGCCATATCCACTTAAGACCCTAATACCATGGGTGTGGAAGAAGGTGAAGATATCTGGATCGAGATAGCCAGCTGCTGAAAGACCCCATTCAAGTGAGCCGCCTGTTATGGTAGATAATTTTTCTTGGATCATCGATTGTGAGTCTGAATCAAAATCCAGTTTATCCTCAAGCATTTCGTATAATTGCACCCATCTTTTGGGAATGCTGATAAATATGGTAGGTTTTACAATTTTGAAATCATTCAATAAGGAATTGAAAGCAGGTGATTCAGCAAAGGAGTAGGTTGCTCCCCAGAAGATGCTCCCCATTAATTCGAAGAATCTACCAAAAGTATGAAATAATGGAAGATAACATAAGAATACATCTTTCGATCCTATTGAAGGTAATGCCAATGCTCGAGCATATCTCTTGCTGATCATGTTGATCTGATTAAAAGTAATCCCTTTTGGATCATCAGTAGTACCGGAGGTATACATTATGGTTTGGATATTGTTCATGCTTACAGAAGCCAAACGACCATCAATTTCAAAATCAAGGGATTTATCGCCTTGTTCAAGGAAGGTTTCCCATTGAATAAGATCAGATGTTGTTTCATCATTATCCAATGATACAGTAATGATCGACTCTTTATCATGGACCTCCCTCCAAAGTCTGTTACCTGACTGCCCTCCTACAAAAAGGTGAGTGATGTCGCTATGATCTGCGATATAGGATATGTGATCTGGTGTTGCATTAAGTGGGAGTGGTATAACGCGATATCCAAAAGATAGACAGGCAAGGTCAACTAAAACTCCATTTAATTGATTGTGAGTGATAAGACCTATGATAGGTTTTTGGTCTTCTGTCTCAAAGGTAGATATTGAACGACCTACCTGCACTACCAATGACCAAAGTGCTGAATAGGTCAGTGTCTTAAGATGGTCTTTATTGATGACATTGAAAGCAGTATCATTTTGATAACGATTTGATCTCTGTCTCAACATGTAGCCTACATGAAAATTTGATTCTTGAATCATTTGGACCACAAGTTCAAACCATCGATCTATGGACTTCTCATCATGCATGTGGCGAGATACATCCTTTAGGTGCCCTAGTTCTAAGAGTTCATGAAATAATTCTTGGTTCACACCAATGGAAAGACAATGCTTTGCTAAATTAATTAGATCAGCCTTATCAACCTGGCCATCTTCAATGGACTCTTTTGCCATTTTAATTTGTCTTTCAATATCTGAGTACATGCTAGAAATTATTCCATGAGACAAATCAATACCTATTCTAATTGTTAAAGAACGCTGCAAAGATGTACATTTCAAACTGACAATGACTGATTTGTAATTAATGTCCAACATGGATGCACTAAATAGAATAAAATTCCTAGAAGATCGTCTACATCGTCTTAGTGAGATAGGCATGGCTCTTTCTACCGAAAAAAATACAGATCGTCTCTTTGAAATGATCCTTGATGAAGCAAAGAACATAACAAGAGCCGATGGTCGTACCCTATACTCCATGAATGAAAACGGTGATCTTGCATTTGAGATCCTTCGAAATGACTCCATGGATACTGTGATGGGAGGTACTTCTGGCGTAGAAATACCATATTATCCCGTACATCTTTGGCTAGATGAAAGCACACCCAATCAAAAGAATGTGTCTGCATATGTTGCCCTAACGGGAAAGACAGTGAATATAAAAGATGCCTATCAAGAAGAAGGGTATGATTTTGAGGGAACAATTAACTTTGATAAAAAAAATGGTTATCGTTCAAAATCTTTTTTAACAGTTCCCTTGAAAAATCATGAAAATGAGATCATCGGCGTAATGCAACTTATCAATGCACAAAATGAACATGGTGATGTCATCAGTTTTAATGAAGAAATGCAGGAGCAGGTTGAATCTTTGGCATCCCAAGGGGCAGTGGCATTGACAAACAAGAGATTGGTTGAAGAACTTAAAACGCTATTTGAATCATTTATCAAGTTGATCGCTACGGCCATTGATAAAAAATCAGAGTATACGGGTGGACACTGTGAGCGAGTGCCTGTTATCACAATGATGCTGGCAGATGCAGTCGCAAAGATCAAAGAGGGTAAGTACAAGGATTTTTCAATGAATGATGAAGAGCGGTATGAATTATATCTGGCTGCTTGGCTTCATGATTGCGGTAAGGTAGCGACGCCTCCCCATGTTGTGGATAAAGGAACAAAACTAGAGACAATATTTGACCGAATTGAATTGATCAGAACAAGAATGGAATTGCTAAAAAGGGACCAAGAGATCGCATTCCTAAAACGCCAACTCAATGGGAAATCAAATGTTCCTTTTGATGATGAATATAATGATGCCATCAAGAATTTAGATAGAGACATGAAGTTTATTGAGGAATGTAATGTTGGGGGAGAATTCATGAATCCTGAATTGCAAGAACGTGTTGAATCCATTGGTGCACAAAATATCACACTTTTTGATCGTGAACAGTCATTTCTTTCAAAGGAGGAGATTCAAAATCTAAACATCCCAAAAGGAACCTTGTTGCCTGAGGAACGTGAAATAATAAATGACCATATTGTCATCACGATTGAAATGCTTGAACAGTTACCCTACCCAAAGAATCTTAGGAACGTGCCTGAGTTTGCAGGTGGTCACCATGAGAAGATGGATGGTACAGGTTATCCAAAAGGTTTGAATGAGACCCAAATGTCCACCCAGGCAAAGATCATGGCAATAGCCGATATTTATGAGGCACTAACTGCCGCTGACCGTCCTTATAAGGAGGGGAAAAAATTATCACAGGCAATGCGTATCATGGGTTTCATGAAGAATGACTATCACATTGATGAGGACCTATTTGAGATATTTGTTACTTCTGGTGTCTATAAAAAATATGCAAAAGAACATGTGGCAAAAACACAGATCGATGATGTTGATGAAAGATCTGTCTTAGGAAAGCAATGAATCTCTCAAAACAAGATAAGACCAAATTAAAAACAAGACTGCTTTTGCTAATGGATGCTGTTGACCTACATTTGAACGATGAACCTGATGTTGATAAGTTCCTAGATGAGACAACCCTTTTTGATGATTGGGAAGCAGTGCTCTCTGAAGAAGAATATCCAATATTCATCATGGCTGTATTAAATAATATTAGAAGAGAAAGCGTTCTTAATTCGATTGTTTCCGCAATCACGGATGAAAGAATAGTAGAGGGCTCTAGTTTTAAGAAGTCTAAACCGAAATTAGCCCAGAGTCTTTCCCATGTTGGAGAACATCCATTCAATTAATTATACTAATTAAGTGTTTCATCAAATCTAAATAATGACACCCGATATAATATTTGTACTTGGCCTATTGTTTTTTGGCTTTTTTATGTTTGTTACTGAAATGTTCTCAATAGATGTAACAGCGATGGTACTACTTACCATTCTTTTTGCATTAGGATACTTGACACCTGCTGAAGCTCTCTCTGGTTTTTCTAATCCTGCAGTCATAACGATAGCCTTTTTATTTATCATAAGCCGTGCTCTACAGAAGACACGCATATTAGAATATCTCATCATCCGTGTTAGGCGTTTGGCTGACAGGTCAATTCTTCTAGGAAGAGCAGTGTATCTTTTTACAATAGGGATTGCCTCAGCTGTGGTGAATAATACTGCCATCGTTGCGATCTTCATGCCAGTATCAATTCGTCTAGCTCAAAAATATAAGATGAGCCCCTCGAAAATGCTTATTCCATTGAGTTATTCTGCAATTCTTGGCGGAACACTAACCCTTGTTGGCACCTCCACTAATCTTTTGGTGAATTCCATTTACATCCAGACTCCTGGCGTGGAGCCAATGGGGATGTTTGAATTCATGAGATATGGTGCAATATTGATGATCGTGGGACTATTGTATATTTTATTCATCGCACCAATGGTCTTGCCTTCTAGGACCTCTACATCGAGCCTTACAAAAAGTTATCGTCTAGGCGGGTACCTTACTGAGATGAAGATCAGCCCTGAATCGCCACTCAATGGAAGGACATGTCTTGATAGAGGGATAAATAAGAATTATGATGTGATGGTATTGGATATTCTACGTGAGGGTAAAATGATCACCAGCATGATAAGACTTACAAAATTAAGAGAAGGAGATATCCTATTTGTCAGAGGAACACTTGAAAACTTTTTACGCATGAAGGAAGTTGAGAAAGTTACTTTGCTTACAGATGAAAAGTTAACCCAGGAAGAATTGGAGCAAGAAGATAATGTGGTGGTCGAATGTCTCATAACAAATAAATCTGACATAGTCGGTAAAAGTTTAATGGCAGGGAATTTTCGAAGGAGGTTTGGTTCCTTCATTCTTGCAATTAGAAGAGAGGGTACTATTTTTAGGGAGAAAATAGCACATGTCATCTTGCAGGCATATGATACCTTATTGGTCTATGGTCCTGAGAACAAAGTAAAGGAATTGTCAAAGACCGGTGAGTTTGTTGTCCTTGGCGAAGTGGATGCAGAGTTAAGGAAACAACGATTTTGGTGGATGACCATTGTGGTCATAATAGGCACCATAACACTTGCTGCATTAGGAATCATGCCAATCGTGAAAAGTGCCATGTTGGGAGTTGTCATATTGTTGATATTGAAGATCTTGACTCCCCAAGAAAGTTATCAATCGATCAATTGGCAGGTCATCATTTTGATATCAGCCTTGATTCCCGTTGGTATTGTGATCCAAAAAACAGGTACTGCTGAATGGATCGCTGGTTTTATTACTTCAGCAACAAGATCAGTTTCTACAGAAGTTCAGCCACAGGTTCTTCTTGCATTGATATATTTCATTACCATATTTCTTACTGAAATATCTTCAAATGCGGCAACTGCAATTATCATGACGCCTATTGCGCTAGCTGTCGCACAACAGATGGGTTTCGATCCAAGGGCCTTCGTTTTTGCAGTAGCATTTGCTGCTTCCGCATCCTTCATTACCCCTGTAGGATACCAAACTAATCTTATGGTATATGGACCAGGTGGATACAAATTCAGTGACTATATTCGCGTTGGGTTTCCTCTTGCCTTAATATTCTGGGTAATGGCAATTTTCATTTTACCTGTTCTTTGGCCAATCTGATATTATAAATGTTAATTTTATTGTGTTAACATAATGAATTACATATACCAGCACAGGTTACTTCTCTGTAAAGAAATAATGTAGTGTACATGAACTAAAGATAATGGGAGAGCCAACCAGAAAATTAGCCGCAATTGTTTTTACTGATATTGTTGGGTTTACGGAGCTTTCTTCTAAAAATGAACCTCTTGCTCTTGAGTTACTAGATAATCAGCGTACTTACTTTAAGCCTATCGTTCAATCCCATAATGGACAATGGCTAAAAGAAATGGGAGATGGTTTGCTATTAACTTTTAATGGCACACTGGATGCTGTTAAATGTTGTATTGAAATCCAAAAGATTGCTAAATCAATAGATCACCTTGATCTTAGGATAGGAATTCACCAGGGTGAAGTCCTCTACAAAGACGGTGATGTTTTTGGAGATGATGTAAATATAGCATCAAGGATTGAACCTTATTCAGGTCCAGGAGGGATTGCAATATCAGGTAGAGTTAATACAGTTTTAGAAAGAGATCCAGATTTCGAAACTTATTATTTAGGTGAGCCTACTTTAAAAGGTGTTTTTCAAAATGTAAAAATATATAGCATAATATCTCAAAACTTGCAAAAGGGTGATAAGATAATAGATGATAATGCTAAAACAAATATTCGGTTTAAGGATAAAATATTATCAAGAAAAAGTTTATTCATATTATCATTAACTGTCGTCTTTATTTTTATTTTTATGAAAATTAATTCCAAGATCACATTAGACAATGGCATAGAAGAGATCGTTGAAAAAATTAATCAAGGTGATAATTATTTTGTATTTCAAAGAGCAAAAGAATTATTGGAATCATATCCAGAAAATAAGTTATTAAATCTATATTTCAATAAAGCAACTGTTCCGATTAACATTAGTACAGATTCTTTACTAGCAAAAGTCTACATTAAACATGAATCAGACACAACATGGAATTATATCGGTGAGACTCCGATAGATAGTCTCAGAGTTCCAGCATCTACAAAAAGGCATAAAGCAACAAAAGATTTTCAATTAAAATTTATTATTAATGAGAGACCAATATTAGCTGCTACTAATCAATCTGGGCAATTTTATTTTGGCAAGATTGATGAATTCCCTGATGATCATTCTATTATATCAGGTTCAAAAGATCATTTGATGTATTTCCCTGGAATTGATTTTGGTAGCATCACATTTGAGCCATTTTCGATATCAAAAACTGAAGTTTCAAATTTAGATTTTAAAGATTTTGTTGATAACGGAGGTTATGAAAATGAGCAATACTGGGATTTCCCAATCATTCTTGATGGTAAAGAGTATACTTATGATATGGCGATTAAATCCTTTGTTGGTAAACACGGTAAGTTTGGTCCTTTGGATTGGTCCTATGGACAATTTGCAACAAATAGAGGAAAATTTCCGGTTACAGGTATATCTTGGTTTGAGGCCAGAGCATATGCCAGATATAAAGAGTTGGCATTACCAAATGTATTTCAATGGTTAAGCGCAGCAGGGTTATCTGGTTTTGTGGACGTTTTACCGGACATCAGTAATAGTAACCTTAAATCAAGTTATCTATGGGATGTCGATGATTCCAAAGGAGAAAATTATTATGGGATAAAAAATATTGCTGGTAATGTGAGGGAATGGGCAACAAATCCAAAGGGTGTGGGAAAGATAAATTATTCAATACTCGGAGGGTCATATTTCGACAACCCATATAGTTTTAATGAATACCAGAGTATTTCTCCATTTGATCGTAGTCTAGGTAATGGTTTCAGACTTGTAAAATCTACAAACGATGAATCTTTAGATAATTTTTCTATAACCTATAATCAAAGAAATATTCTTTCAGAGCCTGATGTTAGTGATGAAGTATTCAATATATACAAAAAGCAATTTGAATATGAGCATTATGATCTTGATGCTGCTCTAGAATCATTATCTGGCTATGATGGTTATGTAGTTCAAAGATATGAATTAACACCACCTTATGAAGGTGATGAACTTTTACATGGTTATATAGTTTATTCAGAAAAAATAAATGAACTAATTATACCTATTATTGAATTTCCAATTGCGGCTGCGATCTATCGTGGTTCTGATGAATCGATTGTTACCTCGATTATATCTGACCAAAATCATTTATTGATGGAGGGTTATGCTATCATTAGACCAGTCTACTCTAGTACTTATAGTAGAAAAAAAACCATAAATAGTTGGTGGGCTAATGAAACAGATCAGTATAAAAACACAGTTATAAAAATGGGAAAAGATTATAAAAGAAGTATCGATTATATTGAATCCAGAGA
>CAYZJY010000009.1:18173-37072 GCA_964478995.1 uncultured bacterium | reverse complement strand
AGTTATACGAAATAGGATAAATTTTATTTGTTCTAAAGTATATTGACATGCTCATAAGAATAAATGCAAGAACAACAGCATAGGCAGCCCCTAAATACCCAAATATTGGAATAAAAAAAACACTAGATAGAATCAAGGATGATGCACCAACTATACGAAAAATGGGAACCCAAGACGTAATTTCTTTCATATAAACTCCAGGAAGTTGGATTACATAGGTAGCAAAAAAGAAATAGCCAATAAGAATGGTGCTTACAACCTGTTCACATGCCCAAAATTCAGCGCCTATCAGGGTTCTGTCACCTATTGGTAATCTCATTATGTTAGAAATCCAAATACTTACAAGAACAGTTACATAGCCCATAATTCCTAAAAACAAGGTTGTTATCTTGGAAAATTCAATTCTTGCCCCATTTTGCTTTCCTCTTTTGAGAAAATATGGCGTCCAACCCATATTAAATCCCATGACAACAGTAAGGCCAAGCATCCCCATTTTTTTCCCAGCAGAATAAAGTCCCACTTCTGCTGTACCTAAATAATATTCCAAAAGATATCGATCGGATAATTCCATTATCATAGTAAAGATCCCAGCAGGTAAAAAAGGAAGGGCAAACTTCATGATGTTTATGAATGCTTCTTTTTCAAATAAGTTTAATTCTATGCGCTTTAATATGATTGGTAATGAGAAAAAGAAAACAGAACTAGAGGCAATGATATTTGCCTTGAATACTCCTTCTATCCCATTATCCCAATAAACAACAAATAGAATATTCAAGACCATTGTAAGGATAACATTTAGAAGATTAAAACTAATAAATGGCCCGGCACGTTCTTCTGATCTTAGTATAAGCATTGGGAGATTCCACATTGAATCAAAAAATAGAATCACCGCTAAATAGATCATCCAATCAGGCCTATCTATTCCAAGGACATATACTGCGGTAAAATTTCTAGATAAATATAAAAGTAGAGTGAACAAAATGCCTGTGATTGCTTGTACCCCAACAATAATTGTGATATACTTTTTTCTATTCTGTCCTGATCTTTGAACAGAATATTTCATAAGAGCAGTATCCATTCCGTATCTATAAATAATCAATGCAAACCCCATAAAAGCATAGGCTAAAGATAGTGCTCCATATTCAACCTGTGTAAATGCATGGGTGTATAGAGGCAGTAATAAAAAAGTTATTAATCTGGCCATAACATGACCAACGCCATAGATCAATGATTGCTTGCCTAGGGCTTTAATTGACATGAATAATTATAGGATAAGTTCAATGGTGTCACGAAATATTCCGCTTGCACCAAAATTCTCTTTAAATCGACCCAATCCCATATTGGGTTCCTCATTAACCGTAAATATTCCAAAATCATATATTTTATAGTTTAATCCAATCGCCCAATCAAAGATGGAATAAAAAAGTAGGTTGACTGCTCGATGCTCTTTGAATTTTTCATTGTGACTTATGTAAAATGCGATTATAGTATGTTCATTTACAACAAAGTTCACGACACCTGCTATCATTTTATCATCTAAAAATGCAGCAAAAAGATTGCAGCGCTCAGGAAATAAAGTATGAATTTTTTTTAATTCTTTTATGGTATGAGTAGGTTCTACATTATGGCGAATTTTTAAGTTTTTCTTTAGGATACCATAAAAAGATTCAAAATCATTAGACTGGCGCACAACAACTCCACTGTCTCTTGCTTTTCTAATCGCTCTTTGGTGGGAAGGCTTAAATTTAGATACGGTACGCTCAATGGATTTTTCTAAAAATAATATGCTAGTTACTTCCCTTTTAACATATTGAAAACTGTGTTTAAAAAAAGCAAAGTCCATATAATTTGAGAACCTGCGTTGATATAGATTGGGTGGTAATGTAACACGAATGCCACCTAGGCTAGCGCCCTCTACATAATTGACAAGTTCATCAACGAGGCAAAGTGAATCTGCTATGGATAGACTTTCTGGGACAACAAATGAACCCACAGTGGACCCTGGATGCGAAATAAGAAAAGTATTATTACCTGCTTTTTTCTCAGCAGCAGGAAATACTGAAAACAACCTTCCTTTCTTCTCTATTACAAGGCTATGATCGAAGAACCTATCGTTTGGATGATAATCCAAAAAAGAACGTAGGTGGAATAAAGTACCATTATTTGCCTGCGGAACAAATTGATCCCATAGTTTTTTTTCTGATTCAGTATATCTATGTATTTTAAACATTAGACTAGTTAATTAATTAAACTCTTAATTGTTCCTATATATAAATTACATATTATAGCTATTGGATGGTTCTTGCGCTCAAATCTAATTTGACTATCTAATTTACGGGAGTAAAAATTGAATTCTGCTATTGAAAAAATATATGCCAGAGAAATATTAGACTCTAGAGGCAATCCAACTATTGAGGTAGATGTTATTACTCAATCAGGGCATCTCGGTAGGGCTGCTGTACCTTCTGGCGCATCAACTGGGGAATATGAGGCTATAGAGTTACGGGACATGGATGAAAAACGTTATCTTGGAAAAGGTGTTCGAAAAGCAGTAAATAACATTAATTCCATCATTGGAGATGCTCTTAATGGTTTTAATGTCATGGAACAAACTGAAATAGATAATTTAATGATCAGATTAGATGG
This sequence comes from uncultured bacterium, assembly GCA_964478995.1. Classification (GTDB taxonomy): domain Bacteria; phylum Fidelibacterota; class Marinisomatia; order Marinisomatales; family UBA1611; genus NZWG01. Next base: position 34,426 of record CAYZJY010000009.1, on the reverse strand, counting down.
AACAGAAAACAAGTCTAATCTTGGTGCTAATGCTCTATTAGGAGTTTCAATGGCAGTAGCACATGCTGGGTCAATGGTGTCAGATATGCCTCTATATAGTTATATTGGGAATAACAATTCTAATCTTTTACCAATGCCAATGATGAATATTTTAAATGGCGGAAGTCATGCAAATAATTCTGTTGATATACAAGAATTTATGGTAATCCCTTTTGGCGCAAACACCTTTTCTGAGGCTCTTCAAATGGGAACTGAAATATTCCATAATTTGAAATCGGTCTTAATTTCAAAAAACATGACAACTGCTGTGGGTGATGAGGGGGGCTTTGCACCTGATCTCAGTTCAAATGATGAGGCCATTGAGGTTATCCTAGAATCCACTATTAAAACAGGTTTAAAACCAGGAAGTGACATATTCATTGCGCTAGATGTTGCCGCAAGTGAATTGTTTGAAGATAACCATTATAATTTAATTTCTGAAAATAAGAAACTTGAAACTGATGAAATGATTGAATATTTAAGGAACCTCGTAAATAATTATCCTATCATATCAATAGAAGATGGGTTACATGAGGATGATTGGGAGGGTTGGAGTGAGCTAACATCCCAAATAGGTAAAAATGTTCAAATTGTTGGTGATGACCTGACTGTTACCAACAAGACAAGACTAAAACAAGCAATAGACAAAAATAGCATTAATGCAATTCTAATTAAATTAAATCAAATTGGTACAGTAACTGAAACAATTCAAGCAATAGAAATGGCTAGGGATGCTGGACTCGGGGCAATTATTTCACATCGATCAGGAGAAACTGAAGATACTACCATTGCAGATCTATCAGTTGCCATGGGAATGGGGCAAATAAAAACAGGTTCTACTTCTCGAACTGATCGAATATGTAAGTACAATCAATTATTAAGAATCGAAGATGAATTGGGTTTAAATGCCAAATTGGCCAATAAAACCAATTTAGGACATTTTAAATGAATATTAGGTACGACTCAATGAGGCGTCCAGCAAAGAAAAGAACCACAAAAAGTTTTGCGGTAGATGCACAAAAAAACTTTGTCAGAGGAGTACTATTATTAATTATAAGTACTCTGTTAATTATATTTATTTTTGGCGACCATGGCCTTCTTCAACTCTACAAACTAAAACAAGAACGAACTGAAATTCAAAATTACATTTCACAATTAAGGAAGGACAGAGAAAGTCTCTTATCGGAAAAGAATCGATTGGAAAATGATTTAAAATACATTGAAAAACTAGCCAGAGAAAAATATAGAATGGCCAAGCCTGGTGAAAAAGTTTTTAAAGTTATTACAAAAGAAAAAGAGAAAGAGAAAAAATAATTTTGGACATAACTAGGTCTTTATTTTTATCTCATCATACATCTTATTTTTCAAAAATGCGTCTAAATATATCTCAACTCGTCTATTCTTTGCTCTGGCTTTTTCTTTGTCTTCATAGTCATTGATTGTTGCAACATCAATAATTGGACGAAATTCTCCATAGCCTAAAGCAGAAAAATATTTCTCGGGCATGCTCGCATGCTTGTTCATAAGCCTTACCAAGTTAAGAGACCTTGCTGCAGATAATTCCCAATTACTAGGGTATTCTGCATCAATAGGAAGTTTTTCATCATCTGTATGACCTTCACATCGTATCTCAACGTTAAGGTTGGCCCCATGCTGATCAATAATATCCAATAATGCCTTATGCTCTGGTCTTTTATTTATATTCATTAAGTCCGATTCAGCTATCAATTGACCAATTTGATGTACCACGGTATAATAAGAGGGATCAATATCTGCAGATGTAGACTTAAATAGGTTCCCTGTAATTGTAATTTTTATTCCTTTTGTCTCCCTCTCAACTGATATGTTATCATAATCCAATCCAACTGTCATTTCATCATATGTTTCATCAAGTAGGTTTTCTATTAATGTACTTAAACGTTTTTCTGCATCACTAAGCATTACAAGTAATAATACAAAAAATGTGAGTAATAGAGTCACAACATCAGCAAAGGTCAGTGCCCATGCCGTAGACTTGGCTCGACGTTCGTCAAGACTCATAGACTGTCGTTTCAGGTTATCCAAAAAGTCTCCAAAATAAGCGCAAAAAGATAATCACCATAATTAAGTGCCATCATTATATCTATACTGCGATGGAACAAAGGTCATCAATTTTTCTCTAATAAGCATTGGATGTTCTCTTGCATGAATACTGATTATACCTTCAACAACAATGCTTTTTAGCATCAGTTCATTTTCAGATCGTCTTTTTAACTTCCCTCCTATTGGTAAAAAAATCATGTTTGCAAAGAAAACACCATAAAATGTCGTGATTAGGGCCAGCCCCATTCCTCCTAATAATTCTGCAAATCGTTCTGCAACACTGAAAGACCCAATCACATCATCGCCAACTGTAGTGAAATTTTTCATCATAATTATCAAACCAAGCACTGTTCCTAACATACCAAATGCAGGAGCGTAAGAAGCCATGTATAAGAATAACTCCTGGCCTGCAATGTGACGACTATTGATATTGTTCATTTCTAGATTTAAAAAAGTTCGAAGGCGTTTTGCATCTCTTTCATTAATCGCAAGTTCAATACCATTTTTAAAAAAACCATCTCGCATCGAGCCCAAGTCAGCTTCAAGAGACAATAAGCCATCTTTTCTTGCTTTTGTTGCTTTTTGCACTACCTCTTCAATAATACCAGCATAATCGTAATCTTCACCCTTTAATACATTTTTTAAAATGCTAAATGAATTTTTTACAGCTTTTAATGGAAGATTTACCATCGTAGCAGCAAAGGTTCCACCAACAACAATCAACAGAGAATTTAAGTTGAAAAACCAGTACAACTCTCCGCCTCCAGTTAGTATACCAATAACAATGATTCCACTTCCTGTTAATAGACCAATTATTGTTCCTAAATCAGTTTTACTTTCGTTATTTGCCATAATTATCTTTATGATTATGTTTAAAAATTATTACTGCCATTTTAAGTCAGTCTTTTTGGTTATGTTGATATAAAGACTTACTACCTTTATATAATCTTTCTTGTTCTTCATCAGTCAAACTATCAAATCCTTCTTGATTTATTTTATCTAGTATTCTATTTATATCACGTTCAACTTGAAATTGTCGAGATATTCTTTTTTCCTCTTTTTGGATTCGGTATTCAAGTGTCTTCTTTCTTATTTGAAACCAAAGTCCCGACCAATAAAATGATTTTTTCAACATGAAGTATCCTATGAGCATTCCAGAAAGATGGGTCATATGACTTATTTGAGACATATTGTTAAATGACGACATAAATGCTATGAATCCAATTCCTAAAACAAACCAAATGGATTTTATTGGTATGATGCCATAAAGATAAACAGTCCGATTAGGATAAGTAAGGCCATAGGCCAGCAATACCCCATAGACCGCACCACTGGCACCAACTATGGGAGTCATTGATTGTAGGTCAAATAACATTGTTACCAAACCTGAACCTATTCCAGTTATGAAATAAAATTTTAAAAACTCATGCCTGCCCCAAAGCCGCTCTAATTCACTACCAAACATCCATAATACAAACATATTAATCAAAACATGCCAGATTCCTCCATGTAAGAACAAATATGTGAAGGGTTGCCAAATCATCCTTTCTGACCAAACCAATTTTGGAACCAAACCAAAAAGAGGAAAAAACAATGCCTCTGATTGAGATAAAGATTGTAAAACAAAGATGCCGAAATTGACAGATATTAAAATCTTTATTGCGTTGGTGAACAGGGTGGGTTTATAGGAAAATTCACCCGGATTTGATTGAAATTGATATTTCATGCTTCCACTAAATATACATCATTGGTTATTCTGTTAATATTTTTCTTGTTACGCTTAACGATTTCACGTTCTGTATGCCTTCAAAATGATAACAAAGCAGCATCCAAAGATATTTACCAATGATCTTACGTTCATTTTTTGTGATTGGATCTCTGGGAAGATTGTCCAACCTTTCTGATAATAGACTTGATAGTATGAGAATACTATTAGATCCATCATTAAGATTCGGTAGAGACATGCCAGGGAAGTCCTGATTATTTAGATTTGGCTTGAAACCAAGATGAGAGAGCAAAGCACATTCGTAAAACCAAAACAACAAATTAGGGTCTGATGATTTTTCATTAAATGCATTTAATACTTTTTTTAAAATTGAAAATAAATTTGGGTGGGGGTCTTCAAATGATAGGGCCTTATCAGTTAATTCAAGCATCGCTACTGATAAAGTGACCGCCTTTAATTCACATAAAATATTTGACCAATAATCAATGAAACTTACTTTTGATACCAACTGAAGTTCTCTATTAGGTTTATGATGATAAATGATATCGATATGACTTAGTGGCTCAAAATAGGCTGTCTTGGATGATTTTTTTGATTTGGCTCCCTTTACAATTAAACTGATCTTCCCTTTATCTTTTGAAAAACATCGCGCAATCAAAGATGTATCACCATAGGGGAAGGATTTTAATACAATTGCAGATGTGTGAATAATCATTAAGGCAGTCTTTTAGTACGCCTTGGCAAAGATTACCTCATGTTTGGCTACATCTCCAGTCAAAATACAAGTTAGGCCTTCAGGGCTTTCATTAAAAGGTATGCATCTGATCGTGGCCTTGGTCTCTTCTTTGATCTTTGCCTCTGTACCAGCATCCCCATTCCAGCCACAACGAACAAAACCACCATCTTTTATTATTTGTTTAAATGTATCATAATCAGTAACAAGATGAGTATTTTCATCACGAAAATCACGCGCTTGTTCAAAAAGACCTATTTGAATCTCATCTAGAATTTTCGAGGTCTTTTCTAATGCATCATTCTTTTTAATAAATAATTTTTCTCCATTATCCCGTCTGACCAAAACAACTTTATTGTCTTTGATGTCTCTTGGGCCAATTTCCATTCTAAGAGGGACTCCTTTCATTTCCCATTCGTTATATTTAAACCCGGGAGAATTATTTGTCCAATCTTCATGTGTCCTTATTCCAGCCTCTTTCAAAGACCTTGATAATGGTTCCAAATACATTTTTATTTCATTAGCCTGATCTTCATTCCTTGTGATTGGAACTATCACTAATTGGATTGGGGCAATTTGGGGAGGAAGTCGTAGTCCTTTATCATCACCATGGGTCAAAATTACTGCACCAATCAAACGAGTACTTACACCCCAACTTGTAGCCCAAACAAATTCTTCCTTATTATCATGTGTTTGAAATTTAACGTCAAAGGCTTTTGCAAAATTTTGCCCTAAATTATGTGACGTTCCTGCTTGCAGGGCTCTTTTATCACCCATCATTGCTTCAATGCAGTATGTTTTTTCTGCTCCAGCAAACTTCTCGGACTCTGTTTTTAATCCAGTATATACTGGAACAGCTAGATAATCCTCTGATAATTTTTTGTATAGTTCTAGTATGTCCAAAGTTTCCTTTTCAGCTTCTTCTGGGGTTGCGTGTGCGGTATGCCCTTCCTGCCAAAGGAATTCACTGGTACGGAGAAAGAGACGGGTTCTCATTTCCCACCGAACAACATTCGCCCATTGATTGATTAAGACTGGCAAATCCCTATAGGACTGTATCCATTTTTTGTACATCGACCAAATAACTGTTTCTGATGTAGGCCGGACAATTATTTCTTCTTCGAGTCGTGATTCAGGATCTACGATTATCCCATTTTTAGAATCAGACTTTAATCTTGTATGAGTAACAATAGCACATTCTTTTGCAAAGCCTTCAACATGCTCTGCCTCTTTTGCTAAAAAAGATTTTGGAATAAATAACGGAAAATATGCATTCACATGTCCAGTTTTTTTGATCATCTTGTCAAAGGCTTCTTTTATGTTTTCCCATAACTGAAAACCATATGGCTTTATCACCATGGTTCCTTTCACTGGGCCATAGTCAGCAAGGCCTGCTCGATTAACAACTTGAGTGTACCAAGCTGAAAAATCATTGGATCGATCTGGTAGTTTTTTACTCATAGAAAATTATACTAGGAAAATAGATAAAAATTACCCGTCTTGGTTCTACGTACCAAGTTAGAATTATTGTTAAAACTCTCCTTTGAATGAATGCTCACTCTATACAGATTTTAGCATTAAAGATCTATCTTCTGTTATCAAATGAATAATCAGATAATCAAACAGTTACAATCACTAAAACAAACAAAATTTAGAAAACTACATGGCAAGTTTCTTATTGAGGGAAAGAGACTGGTGAAGGCTGGTTTAGATTGGGGATCCTCTGTTGAAACATTGTTTTGTACAAAATCCTTTTATGATAATAATATTGATACCTGGGACGTGTTCAGTGTGATTGATCCTTCAATATTGAAAATAATTGATGAAACTCAATTTAAAAAAATTTCCTCTACCACTTCTCCATCTGGTATAGGAGCACGTTGTAAAATTATGGAACACATCAATCTAGACCTAGATCAGGCCAAATGGATATATCTTGATAGAATAAGGGATCCTGGGAATTTAGGCACCATTTTAAGGTCAGCGTGTTGGTTTAATTTGAAGAATATTGCTATATCACCAGAGTCTGTCGACCCATATAACCCAAAAGCCATACGTGCTGGAATGGGCGCACATTTTGGACTAAGGATTTATAATGACATAGAGTTAGATAATTTTATCAATACTCATTCGATCATAGCAGGAAATAATGATGGTAAAGACCTTTCAAACTTCAAATTTCCTGAAAAACATGTCATCGTATTTGGCAATGAAGCCCATGGGATATCAATGGCCAATAAGGAACTAATTCAGGACTTTATAACTATAAAAAAATTAGGGCAGGGCGAATCATTAAACCTCGCCTCTGCGGCATCAATCTTAATGCATGAGATTACTAAAGATCAATAGGGTTAATTAAATACTATTCAATAAGTGCAAAAACAACAACCAAAAGATAAGGAAGTAGATGGCTGACAAAGATATACCAAAATTTGAATTGATTAATGTAAGTTCTAAAAATGAAACATAAAGAGCCTGAACCCTATGAAAAATACACTAAGCCCAAGAGTCGCTTTTGGTATTGTGATTGCCTCACTTTTCTCTGCATTTTTTGCAGGAGCTGTCGTCCTAGGAATAGGTTTATCCAACCCTGATTCACCTCAGCAACCTTATACGTTTATCTCATTTATAATTGGACAGGGGTTCATGCTTGTTCCCCTTCTATGGTTTCTAAGATCAAAGAAAGAGCCCATTGTTGAAAGACTACGATTAAAACCAATAAAAACAAATCTAGTTACCGCTACCGTATGTCTATCTCTAGGAATTATAATTATTTCTGATGAATTAGATAGATTCATTCAGGTATTTCTCCCTGCACCTGACTACATATTGGACCTTAATGGTCTATTGCGTCCTGATACTTTCATTGGGTTTCTCTTATTATTTGTTGCTGTATCCATTATAGCACCACTAGGAGAGGAATTGCTATTCAGAGGGTTTTTTCAACAAATTCTTGAAAAATATTGGAAAGATGTGACAAGAGCTGTTCTTGTTACAGCATTGTTTTTCGCAATGATTCATATGAATCCTTACTGGTTTGTACAAATTTATATATTGGGGGTTATTCTAGGCTTCCTTGCATGGAAGACCAAATCTGTGATTCCTGCATTAATTCTCCACAGCATGAATAATACAATGGCATTGTTCTTCTCATTCGTTGATATTGAAAAAAATGGCTTTTACATATTTCACGGACATGTTGCACCATGGGTCATTTTGCTGGCTTTGTATTTATTAATATCTGGTTTCCAAGGAATTGATCAGAGCAAGAAACAACGCCGATGAGAAAGGAAATGTTCAAACATGAGATTGCAATACTCAAAGATACTTTTGGACGGTTATTACGTAGACATGCGCAAACTAACTTAATAAAGTTAATTGTTAAAACGCATCCTGCAGACCTCGCAGTCGTATTTAGATATTTCAATGATGATGAACAGATACAAGTTTTCAATCTCATGCAGAACAATGAACATACTCTAGAGTTCTTAGTAGGGTTAGACGATACAATAATAGAAAAATTATTAAATATTGAAAATCCAGAACGCATTGTTTCTTTGATACAAAATGCTTCAACAAATGATCAAAGTTATATTTTGGGAATACTTGGAAAACCACAAGCACAGTCTGTCATTGACCTATTGAATAAGGAAGAGCAAGAAGAGATCGAAGAGATCATGGGCTACCCTGAAGATTCCGCTGGTGCCATGATGGCTACAGATGTTTTTACGCTTTTTCAAAATACTACTTGCAAGGATGCACTACGTGCCTTGCAGGATCAAAAAGATGCTGAAATGGTTTTCTACCTTTACATAACCAATGAAGATAATTCACTGGTTGGTGTAGCCTCACTTCGTGCGTTGGCCACTACACCTGCTAATACAATGTTAAAAGACATAATGGTAAAACGTGTTCATTCTGTAAGGCCAGAAACTGACCAAGAAGATGTAGCACAAATTGTAGCACAATATAACTATCTTGCCGTACCTGTTGTGGATGGTGACAATTACCTTCTTGGAATTGTGACAGTTGATGATGTTGTTGATGTTATACGCGAAGAAGCAACAGAAGACTTTCTACAAATGGCTGGTGCAGGAAAAGATAGAGAAATTCTTTTAAAATCTAGTTGGGAAAACGCCAAAGTTCGTCTTCCCTGGCTTTTTGCTAGTTGGATGGGGGGAATTGTAGCAGCATCAGTTATTGGTGCATATGAACACATGCTAGAAAACATTATTGCCCTTGCCGCATTCATACCCATCATTATAGGCATGGGTGGCAATATTGGTACACAGTCCTCTACGATCATAGTCCGAGGAATGGCAACAGGGAGAATAGAGATCGGTAACGAGTTGAGGATCTTTTTTAAAGAATTGAGAGTTGGATTGCTCTTGGGAGTGCTTTATGGTATCATGTTGGGAATATTTGCAAATCTCAGATTCATTGATACTGATCCAATGTTAGGATTGGTCGTTGGTTTAAGCGTCTCCTGCTCGATGCTAATTGCCGTTGCAGTTGGATCATTCACACCACTTGTTTTACGAAAACTAGACATTGACCCTGCGGTTGCCACTGGACCATTTGTAACCACAAGCATAGACATGCTTGGTGTTCTGTTTTATTTTGTTATCGCAGGTTTGTTATTAAACATATAAAATAATGTCTTACGTCATTTTGATATCTATTGCATGCTATTCATTATTTGTGATTTTTATAATATCAGGCCTATTTAAGCATCGTCTGCTTCCAGTTTCATCTTATGATAACTTGCCCATGGTCTCTGTTGTGATTGCAGCACGCAATGAAGAAGACCACATTCCAAACTTGATCCATGATCTAATTGCTCAAGAGTATCCTATTGATAAACTAGAAGTAGTTATAATAAATGATAGATCAACAGACTCAACAATAGACATACTGAATGATGCAAGTAGTAATTATGCATTCATAAAGATTGTTTCCATTGATAAGAAATCTGAATTGATGGCCCCAAAAAAGTATGCGCTTACCAAGGGAATAGAAATGGCGTCAGGAGAAATAATCATATTGACAGATGCTGATTGTCGAGTGGGGAAATTATGGGTCTCAAGCATGGCCTATAGTGTAATCAATCAAAATTGCATAACTATTGGTTTTTCTGAAATACATGAAAAAGATGAGACCATTTTTAACCGCTATCAAAAAATTGACTTTCTTAGCATTATCATTGCAAATGCAGGAGCTGCAGGGTGGGGGTATTTCTGGTCTGGAACAGGTCAAAATCTGGCATTTCATAAAAAAGACTTTGCAACTATTAATGGTTTTGAAAAAGTCAGTGGTAGGATCTCAGGAGACGACATGTTCCTAGTACAATCTATATCAAATATCAAGACAGGCTATATCCACATAGATCCCCATTCTTTTGTGACAACCTCAGCAATAAAGGATGTCAAAGGCTTTCTGAATCAAAGGGTTAGGTGGTCATCAAATGCAAAAACTAATTATTATGATGCTCCACCATTTTTTGGGTTTCTTCTTATAATGATGAGTTTTAATCTATTGATCCTTCTTTCATTATTTTTTGGTGGACCATGGTTAAGGCTTTTATCCATTAAGTTTATCCTAGAGGGCATTATTATGTTCCTCGGGAATAAGTTGTTCAATAAAAAAATGGATTATGTCGCATATTGCCTATGGGCAATATTGCAACCAGTATATATTCCACTAATTGGACTCTGGGGCATAAGAGGAAGGTTCTCCTGGAAACCATGAGGGTTTGTATAATATATATATTTTTTCTTTATAAGGCATATTCTCAACAATATTCAATTTCTATCTTTGGCTTTCATACTTCAGACGTAAAAATGTTCCAAGATTCAGTCAGCATTGAATTTCAGGTTCAAAACCGTGGAATATTCGATCTAATTTGGCCAACGAGTAATTATTACAAAACCCAATTTGACCCTGATGATTTTTCGATAAAAAGTTGGGAGAAAAACATCAAACAAGGCGCATATAAAACATCTATTTCCGCTAAAATGAATTCTGATGACCATATCATTTATGATAAGAATGAAAAAATAATAACATCCCACAATACGCACAATATTTTCACATTGTTGGCAATGGTTAATACATTAGATAAAGGCTCTTTAGACACAAGGTGGTTTGACTACGAACATGAAGGAAGTTTGGGTAGGTCAAGATTTATTTGGGCAGACTCATCCAATTTGTGGACTGGGCAAGATTCCTTGTTGTGCGATCATTATAGGTTTGACATTGATATTTTAGACTCTACTAAAAACATAAAAACAAAAGATTACTTTATGAACAACATAACAAATACAGGCACAATAAGAGAACTGTGGATAACTAGATCAAAGCCAAAAAGAATCATGTTGGCAAAAGTCACTAACAACTTCTTTTCAGTAAGGGCACGGATTCAGATAGACAAAGAATTGTAGTTTTTTTAAATTGAGTCAAATGAAAAAAGCAATTGCTACTTATTTAACGATCTCCATTGCCATATTATTATCACAGAACAATGATTCAAGCCTCCAGGGGGAGTGGGTCTTTGAATCCATGACCACGATCACAAAAGCAGCGAGGGAAGAGATCACTATTGTATATAAAGATAAAAACAATGTTGAAACTTTGACATTTAGTAATTCTGGTTCTATTTTATATAACGTACTGAATGAAGGCATTCAAAAAACAGGGCGTGGTGTCTGGTATTCAGACGAATCATATGTCACCATAATCGTTGAGTCTGACACTACATATGGAACCTATGGTATTGAGGATGGTTCTTTAACAATCATAACTACCGAGGAAGAGTCTGACGAGTATTATGGATATAGTACAATTTTAAAATATTCAAAACAATAACCGCCAAATTTGTTTTAATGAATCAATCTTGGTGAACTAACTTCATTATCTTTTAAATTGAATACCACAGGATTCAGTTCACCATGACAAAGACATCCATTCTCTCTACATATCGAAATAAAATAATTCTTTGGACAATTATAGGTGCCATTACATATGTAGCTCTTTACTATGGAATCGATAAAAAATTAATAGTTTTTACCGCATTCATCATCGGGGTATTTACAGAGATCTTTGCAGGGATTGCCATTCTAATTGCGGCGATACCCATCATAGGACCCATGATAATCAAGATTGTTTCAATACCAATATTTTGGATTTTGAATGCCCTAGGAACTTTGGTATCAGGGCTTGCAATCAAAAAAGGTTATGCCACAGAACTCGCAAAGGGACGCATAATGACCCTAGCACTTCTTATTGGAATGATCATTGGTTATATTATTGGAAACCTTATTCCGCTTCAATGAACATTTTAATATTACAAGGACCAAACCTTAACCTGCTTGGTCATAAAGCATCCCACAACAAAAGTAGATTGACCTTGGACAAGTTAAATAGAGAAATAAAAAAATTTTCTAGGACCAACAATGTTCAGCTTAAAATATTTCAAACCCATAAACAGTTTCAGGCAATTAATATTCTACAAAGAAATCGTAATTGGGCTAAGGGTATTTTGTTCATTCCAACTTCGTGGGCAAGAAATGATTTTACAATATTAGAAACCATAAAACTTATTAATCTGAAAATGGCGGTAGTATATTTTAATGAGGATTTCTCTTTTGGTACAAATGCAGAAAACTCTATCATGATATCAGAAAACATAAAAGATTTTACAGGGTCTCCCTTAGATGCTTGTATCAAGGGGATGGAATATCTCATAACATAAATGAAATTAATATTGCCACTTTTGTGCATTATGGGAATCCTTGATGCACAATTGACAGATCTTAAAAACAATTCCCCTATTTCAATACTGGCATCCATTGAACACCCAAAAGAAAAGGGAAATTTGAACCTAGAGGATTTTGATCCTAAATGGATAGACTCCTTAAAACTATCATTCCCTTGTGATGGTATTCCCGTACCAAAACGTACGATGCGACTTCCAAATGCACCAAGAGACTATAGGAGTGGTATTCACAGGGGCATAGATTTTTTCGCAAATTGGGGAACCCCTGTGAAAGCTGTGGCTGATGGAATAATAATAAGAGCAGACCAACACTATGAAGAGGTTCCAGCTGATTTTAGAGAAAATCTTTTGAAGGCAAGCGCACAGATTGGTAACACACCATCAGATATCTTTAATAGTGTTCTTTTGGGAAAGGCAGTGTTTTTGGATCACGGCTTTGATCTTGTTCCAGGATTCAGGACCATTACCATATATGCTCATCTATCACATATAGAAAATGATCTAAGAGCCGGATCACAAGTTAAAGAGGGGCAATTGATCGGAAGATCTGGCAATACAGGAATGAGGGAAAGCACCTTGGGCTCTAGAGCAGGCTCTCATCTTCATTGGGAAATGATATTACAGAGTGGAGATAAGGAGATCTACCTAGGTAAAGGTGTTTCGAACCCAGAACTGTATGAAATGCTGTCTAAAATATTTGTTCAATAAAAAAGGGGCAGAAACCTGCCCCTTTTTAAAGAGTCAACTATTCAACTAACCCAACTTAGTTAACATCCCACCATAGTTTAGTATCTAAGTTATCTGCACCTTGTGCTGCAACAGCAGCATCATAATTAGTGGCATTAAGCTCAGATTCAGTCTGTGGATAGGCATGTCTAACGGGTATCTGACCTGATGTGTTTTGAGCGTCAGGTGCAGGAGTCAAAGATGGAGAATCTAAACGTCTCCATTCAGCCCAAGCCTCATACCCTGAGGGGAAACCAGCTACCCATTTTTCATAAGCAACACTGCTTAGGTCTACATAAGGGTTTGCCGTTAGATAATCAGCTGCGGCGGCTGCGCCATCAGCGCCCCACCACTGTGAAAATGAAGCTGTAACACCAGCATCATATTCTGTTGCTGCATCACCACCCCATCCGTGGATGGCTGCTTCTGCTTTACATAGATGAACTTGCGCCATTGTGTATACAGGTAATGGTGAGTCTTGAGAACGTATGGCTGCTCCTGGAAATGAAATGGCCTGATTAGGTATGTCCCCAGCATCTCCATTACTGATGCCATAGGTCATACCCACTATCAGGTCTAAACCTGTAGCGCCTGCGCCTTCTGCATCTGGGCATGGATCTGCATACTTGAGCAACCGCAGGTCGCCCTTGGCGGTCATTGCATCATCCATTGTATTTGAAATAGCATAGTCAGTACGAGTGACAAAGCGTGTATACCATGGGGATGCATTTGCATCCTCTGCTAGATGTGCATACATGACATCTGCATCAATTACGCCAGCACCGAGAGCAGCAGTATACTGTGCCTCGGCATATGAAGGATCAACTCCAGATAAACGAAGAGCCATCACCATTCTCATAGTATTGCCCCACTGGGCCCATCGTGCTACATCACCCGAGAACAAGACGTCACCATTAAGAGATGAATTCGCATCAAATAGAGTTACAGCCTCCGTTAGGTCTGCTATAAGTCCTTTGTATACGTCCTCTTGGGTATCGTATGCCGGTTGAAAATTATCAGCGCCTTGTAGAGCCTGAGAATATGGAAGCATTCCCCAGCGATCTGTCATCATGTGCATGAAGTATGCCTTTGTGATCCTCGCTGCTGCCTTATAATTGTCTGTTGCTGTCTCGCTATTGATAATAGCCTGACAATCACTTAAAGGCCCCGTGTACCAACTAGTAAAGTCAAACTGTTCGGTACCATAGCGAGAGTCTTCAGTGTATTGCGTCTCTGCAAGATACTGAACATAAAGAGCACCCGTTGGAGCCCCCACAACACTACTTACGCTCTTTAGTGCAGATGTAAGCAGAAGATCAGGGAGTGCTTCCGATGGATTGTTTGGATCTACATTCATGTCTCCGAAGTCACTGGTACAACCAACGATGACCAGTAAAAGGGAGAGCGTGTAATGTTTGATATTTATATTTTTCATTTTCCTACCCCTAGAAAGTTAATTTTACACTTAAAGAAACAGCGCGTGTACTTGGAAGTACTCCGCCTTCCCAGTAACTAAATCCGTCACCATGTCCATTGGATGCGGTCGTTGGATCAATACCCTTTTCAGCACTAGAAAGCATCGCAACATTTCGTACAGACAGTCCAATGTTTGCAGCTACAAATGGGACACTTTCAAGCATCGATGACGGAACATTGTAACCAAGTCGAAATTCTCTGAATCTCAGATAACTACCATCAACAAGGTTTTCTTCACTCCGTTTGTAATAGGAGTTGGCCGCCCATGAAACAGCATCTAGAAGGTAACTCACATTGTTTCCATCTTCGTCAACACCCTCTATCAGAACACCACCTGAATTAGAGGCTGCGTCAGACAGGAGAACAAAGCCAACAGCGCCGCTATCAGCATGCATAACCTGGTCCCGTATTGGGTTGCCTAGACTGTTGTTACCAATAGTATTTGTGGTCATGCCTGAATAAAGACCCCACTGTCTGGTGAGTGAATAGAACTGACCGCCATTCTGAAAATCAAAGAAGGCGCCCACTTCAAAATTTCTATATCTCGCATCAACACGAAATCCACCAGTATTATCGGGTAGCACTGAGCCAAATTCCATATTGGTCTCATACAAGTAATTACCCGTTGTTGGATCAACAAGGCGCTGGCCATTTTCATGCTTCTTGTATCCTGTGCCTTGAATGATACCCCATTCCTCTCCAACATTTGCATAGAGGTATGTTCCCCAATATGCCCTGAAAAGGGAACGAGCATCCATTCCTTCTGCAAGTTCATCAACCATTGACTCACTTGCTGCCCAGTTAAGTGCAAGGTCCAAAGTAAGATCATCCGTAGATATTGGAGTTCCTGAAACCTGAATCTCTGTTCCTGTTGTTGTGAACTTACCTGCATTGACAAGGGTCGTAGTATAACCAGATGCGCCAGGAACACTAAGATCAATGATCTCGTCTTCCTTTACTGATGTGTAACTCGCAACATCAAAACGTAGTCTGTTGTCCAACATTGCCAACTCTAGACCAAACTCAGTGTCCGTACTAATGGATGGTTTAAGGTCTGGATTAGGCAACGTGTTTGGTACTGCAAGACTTGCACTGGAACCATATGGCGTTCCTACTGAATATGTAAGAGCAACACTATAAGGGTCCGTATCACTACCAACTTGGGCAACTGATGCTCTCAATTTACCAAAAGAAACAAAGGGCAATGATACCAACTCAGTAAAGACCAATGAATTAGATAGTGAATAATAAGTATAAGAATTATTACTCTCAGGAAGAGTGGAAGAAACATCATTCCTTAAACTGAAATCAGAATAGAGGAAGCCACCATAATCTAGCGCGACCTGACCAAAAACAGAGTTGATGGCTCTTCGCGTTGTAGATGTGTTAACACTGGGCCTATCCACTGAGGCATCTAGATTGTAAAAACCTGGAAGACTAAGGCCACCACTGGTTCCACTGTATGAGTCAGAGGTGTTCTTTTCCATGTAGTTCCCGCCTAGGACCCCTCTAAGGTTAAAAGCAGAAAACCCTTTTGTGTATGTCGCTCTACCTTCGTAGTTCATTTCTCTGAGTGATATTTTCTGCATGCTATAGAAATCCGTTTCAAGTCCACCAGAACCCAGCCTATCTTCAATGACGAAATCATACATGTCTGTTCTTACTGTACCATCAAAGGTCAGATCCTCACTGTGTTG
>CAYZJY010000009.1:13575-18073 GCA_964478995.1 uncultured bacterium | reverse complement strand
CCATTCGCACTATTGGACTTTACCGAAAGCCTATAGGCTGAATTGTCAGAACCCCCATCTAATGTGACGCTGTGAGTTGTACTTACTCCTGTGTCAAAAAAGTCTTTTACGTTGTCTGGCTGTGGTGAAAGAGGAATCTGCGTTCCATAGTCATCTACACCATCGCCAGTAAAATCAGCATGGATCCAGGACCACCATGGTCGATACATGGTTCCGTCCATTCTTGGGCCCCAACTTTCGTCTGCAGCATAGTTCAAAATATTATAGGTCTGACCATCTTCTGGGTCTACCGCTGTAAGAAAATCCTGGGTATATCCTCCAGCATATTCATTTTGATATTCGGGAAGTATCAAAAGATCTTCTTGCCCTGTGGTAAGTGAATATGAAAGGCCCATTCCTTTTTTCTTGGATGTCCCTTTCTTTGTAGTGATCAGAATAACTCCATTTGCGGCTCGAGAACCATAAAGAGCAGATGCTGAAGCACCTTTCAATACGGATATGGATGCAATGTCATCCATGTTGACATCATTCGCCATGTTGCCATAATCACGACCACTGTAAGCACTTGAAAATGATGTGTTATCAAGAGGGGTACCATCAACAACCCATAGCGGTTGCGTATCAGACATCCCATTTGCACCACGGAGTCTTATCTTTGCTGACCCTCCGAGGCTTCCGCCTGCCATTCCAAGCACCTGTACACCTGCGACCTTACCAGACAAAGCATTTACAACATTATCCTGTTCGACCATGTTCAACTCTTCAGACTTAACATCCTGAACACTGTAGCCAAGTGCTTTTTTTGATTTGGAAATTCCAAGCGCGGTCACAACGACCTCTTCAACTCCAAGGACATCTGCCTCTAGAGAAAAGTTTTGGGTGTTCCCTTGAGCTTCCAAAGTAACTGATG
Organism: uncultured bacterium; assembly: GCA_964478995.1. Taxonomy (GTDB): domain Bacteria; phylum Fidelibacterota; class Marinisomatia; order Marinisomatales; family UBA1611; genus NZWG01. Next base: position 17,163 of record CAYZJY010000009.1, on the reverse strand, counting down.
CCTCAGAACTTTTATACCCAATGTAACCAGCAGTTAGGGTTACGGATTGTCCAGCGCCTAGGTTTGATGGTAGGTCCAATGTGTACGAACCATCCTCAGATGATGCTGTACCCACGTTGGTTCCCACAACCGTTACGTTTGCATATGAAAGGGGGTCACCAGATTCGGTGGTCACGGTCCCAGATACACGAACGCCTGCTTGCAAGGCGAAGGTTGACATAATGATAACTAAAAAGAGCATCTTTGAAAGTTGCCGCATTATTAGGCCTCCAGTTATGATTTTTATTGATTAAATATATGTTCCCAAGGCCGGTAAATATTACCAGCATCCGACAAAACTAACATTAATCTAATATTAATACAATAATTATATGATTGGGGATGTTTTAATGGTTATGGACCTACCTAGCCCATTGCAACTCAAGAATTGGTACCCATTTTTCAAGCATTGGGATATAGGGGAGCAGGCGAGTTTCATAGCCATAGGGGAAGTCTCCTTTCACAAGTTTATAGCCAGTAATGACTCGAAATCGCGATGATCTATTCCAGATTAATAGTAGTTTGTGCTCAATGGAGTGATTTCCAGAATGCATTTGATAACTTTGGTCCTCTTTCCTTTTTTCAAGGCCTGGTAACAAACGCACGTCAAGATCAACAAGTAATTGTATATGTCGTGTGATGTCTTTGGTGAGGTCTAGGCCCGCATGAACACCCCATTTATTATGGAAAACCTCCAGCCGATGGTAAACGAGCGGAAGGTCTATGTTTGACCGGGTATCAAGTTCCCCCATTGTAAGACCGAGATCAATGCCTGTTTTTGAAGTGACCATCACTCCAAAGGCATCCCAAGACATGAGAAATGAACCGGAAACTCCTAACATCGGAGGCATGGTAATATTGGGATCTATCAACCCACCAATTCCCTCATTAGAGAGCATATTCAAAAGAGGAGTAGGATAAACAATGCTAATTCGACTAGCTCTCTTCGTAGAGCCCCGGTCTTTATGGGCTTTTTTAAATGAAACATTGGGCATCACAAAAAACCATAAGGGGTGGGTGCTATACTCCAGGTCGCTACTTAAACCATAGCGCAAAGGCTGGAACAGACCAATTTCCCACCTCTGCTTAGTTATCAAATGTGCTGAGTGAGAATGCCACTGATTGGACTCCCCTGCAAAGAGAAGCCTCAGTAAAAGAAATAAGATCAGATAAAATCTCAAAGCCTAACCTAGTTGCTTATCGTTGGATCCAGAGAGGCACTTACTGGCATGTGGTCGCTGACCTCCCAACATCCTTGATGAGTAAAGCCGGAATTCCCTTGCCAATCCAGATTTGTAAATAAATAATCAATTTTTCTGTCATGTCTCCTATGGGTATTGTCATCTATCGTGCTTGTCGTTGGGGCATGGGTAAAATGCTCTGGGTTATTACGTAGATCCTCATGTATGGCTGGCTGATAGGAATCATATAGCGGGGATAAAATGTCTGGCTCACCCAAAAAGTTTTCAAAGTAACTCCCTTCCTTGTGATAGGGCTCTAGTCCGTCAATGTGGTAATTATCTCCAGAGCACATATCATTCATGCAATAATCTGTTACTGCATCAGGTGGGACAGCATTTAGGTCCCCACCAGAAATAAAAACATCTCCAGCAGAATGTATGTTATCTAAAACCTCCAAATATTTGTTCACGTGCTGCTGTTTTGTATCATCGGTCGCAAATGCTGTAGCGTGGATGTTCACTGCAAAAAAACGCTTCTGGCCCATGGTCAATTCTGGGACCTCGGCCTTTAATATGTTTCGTCTAAGGTAAAAATATTGAACTAAACTTGACTGGTCTGTTCGAAGCCTAAGTTGAATACGCTCTGCAGATTCGAGCGGATATTTTGACAAGATGGCATTTCCCGTGTTGATTCTTCCTATGCCATCAGTAGGAATGAAGTCTGCCTTCCACGTGGATGCATAGACACCATGGTTCAGGTTGGTATTGTCCAACAAATATTGTATCTGGTTCCAATAACCCGACCTTTTTGATTCAAGGTCCACCTCTTGAAGCAAGACGATATCAGCATCAATGGCATTTAAAGTGTCAACTATTGCCTCCATGGCCTGTGTAACTGTCTGCTCATCAGCGATGACACCCTCACCACAAGAGTCTCCAAAAAATGGGAATCTCCCTATACCAAAACGCATGTTCCAGGTAAGAACCTTAATGCCTCCCCCCTGATAGACACTTGACCCCGCTTCTACATTTGATGCCTTGAATGTCAAAGGCTCAGATGAATCTTGGAATTCTGAAACAAAGGGTTCGCACCCGAAAAGAAGAAAAACCAATGCTGCGAAATAATACTTCATGAATGAACTATTTATCCAATAAGGTTAAAATATTTTCAGGCGGACGTCCAACGACTGCCTTTTCCCCATTTACAAAGATGGGTCTCTCCATTATTTTCGGAAATTTCTCAATGCTACCCGCCAACTTATTGTCATCTTCTAGGTAAGATGCGATGTTGTTGTTTTTATATTCTGGCTCTGATTTTCTTATGAACTCTTTTGGCCTTTTATCAAGCTTTTTCGAAAGATGAAGGATCTCCTCCTTTGAAAGAGGGTTTTTCAAGTATTCAATGATCGTAAAATCTGAAACATGTTGTTCAAGAAGCTGCACGGCCCCACGACTTTTACTTCACCTAGGGTTATGATATAAGAGTTTTTTTGACATGTTTACTCCTTAAAATTATATAGGGCCATCATAATATTATAATTTATGATTCATTTTTTCCAATTTTCAAGGTATTCAAACCAGTGATCATTAAAATAGTGATGTTTGGCTATTTCCCTTGACCATTTCAACTGAACCTCCCTCCTTTTGCTTGTTCGCAGCAAGTTGTGCAAGGCGGATCGGTTCAGGAAATCTATAGTTTTTCACCAATCTCTTTATGGTCTGCACAGAAGACACAAGGTCTACCTTATGTCCCATGGATATGAATATCGGATTTACACTTTCTTTGGTTCTTAATGCAACTCCTACTTTTTCATTTTGGTAAACAATGGCACTCTCTGAAAACTTTTCTTTAGGTAAATGCTCATGGTGCCCTACAAGAACCTTATTTGATATTCCAATGGATGGAATGTCAAGTAGCACCCCTAGGTGGCTTGCCAAACCAAACTTTCTTGGGTGCGCCTGGCCATGGGCATGAAAGATAACAAGGTCTAGATTGTTTTCAACTTTTCTAAAAAGAGACATGAGGGAACCCCCTTCTCTAAAGGCCAACAGGCCCGAGACATACTCAAACCTTATTTCCCGAGAAATACCATACTGTTCCACAAGGTCTAAGCCTGGATAGGTTAAGATAGACAAGGCTGCATGTATGATGTTTTTATTGGTATCAAAAGTAACTGCAGTTGCTCCTACATACCGAATGTCCTCACTTATTGGAGCGACAACAACCTTTCCTCTAAGGTTGTGCTGAATAGCAGTTGCCTCATCAGGGCCAATGTTCCAACTGTGGACTCGAACTGGCTTCATTTTTAAATCTAACACAAGCCATAATAAAATAAAACTATCTGCTTATTTCCTCAAAAACCCCTGT
>CAYZJY010000009.1:0-13475 GCA_964478995.1 uncultured bacterium | reverse complement strand
TCATCCACAGACTTGCAGTTCTCTAAAATAAGTGACCTATCAGAATCGGTCATGTCAAGACTGTCAATAAGCATCAGGGTCGTGATCTTAACGTCTAGTCTCGATCTGCCCAGTTCAAGTATTTCACGCATATGGGTATCCTTGAAGTACAGTTCTCCTGTTATCTCATCATACTCTTTATCAAATGTGCCGCCTGTTACCAAAATCCTTACTGACATGATTTTCTCATACAATTGTACATACTGATTCAAAATCCTTTTTTTCTAATATGGGCACCTGGGCATCCTGCGCTGGATAGCCTACTGGAATTAAAAGCATGGCTCTTTCATTCTTTGGGCGATCAAGTATTTTCTCTAAAAATCCCATTGGGGATGGAGTATGTGTCAGCGTGGCAAGCCCAGCATCATGTAGCGCTGCCAACAGAAACCCAGATGCAATGCCCACAGATTCATTGACATAATAATTCTTTTTACGACCACCTCCATCAATATCATAGTTTTTCTTGAATACAACTATCAAATAAGGAGCAATTTCCAAAAATGGTTTATGCCAGTCCGTTCTAAATTGATTGAGGTCATCTAACCAATCTGCAGGCGCTCGGTGCTCATAAAACTCCCTTTCTTCTTTTTCTGCTGCATTACGAATTTCTTTTTTTACCAACGGATCTTTTACCAAAGCAAAGTGCCATGGTTGTTTATTTGCACCAGAGGGTGCTGAAGATGCGCTCTTGATGGCATTGGTAACAACCTCCATTGGAACGCTTTGACTTGAGAAATCTCTGACCGTTCTTCTCAGTGTGATGTTCATGTGAAATGACCTCGATCGGGCTATCATTTCAACCTCAGGAATTTGACCAAAATCTAATTTTTGAAATGCCATTCTATTCATTCCCATTGTATTTTCTACGCTCAATTTACGAACTCAAAGTCTGTGCGCCCTTTTGAAATAATCACCCTTTTACTGATAACAGGATCCCTGACGAGCCTCTTAATCGATCGCGATAGGACATCTTTCCTATACTTGCTCTTTGCCTCCATAGTGGGAACGACATTGCAATTTTTTTTGGAGGGTCTGCGGTGGCAGTTCCTACCCTCGGTCTACCTTCTTCCGGCAATGTTCATAGCGTACAAACTCCAAAGAACCAGTAAGATTATTGGATTGCTTTTTGCCATATGGTGGGCGTTATCAATTGTCCTACCCTGGGCAGTGCCCGTATTTACTCTGCCAACCCCCAAGGGTGAATTTGAAGTTGGCACCGAGACATTCCACTGGGTTGACAGTTCGAGGCTTGAATGGTTTACAGAAGAGGTTTCTGGTGATGTTAGAGAACTAATGGTTCAGGTGTGGTATCCTGGGAAAAACACTGAGGGCTTGAGGGCTAATGGATACATGGATTTCATGGGCCTTAGAGCCAAGTCGCTTGCCGAAGCAGGAAAACTCCCTGAATTTCTTCCTGGTCATCTGAACATGATCAAAACAAATAGTTATCAAAATGTAGACCTAGCAGGAAAAGACCTAGAGCATCCTGTCTTGATATTCTCTCATGGCATAACAGGGTCTAGGCATCTTCACCAGGTACTTTTTGAGTATCTTGCCAGTCATGGGTATGTCGTTTTTGCTCCTGATCATAGTTTTGATTGTAATCTTACCATCTTCCCGGATGGGCGAATTGCTGATTATAGATCAGAGATCACGGGACATCCTGACAGTGTACTGATTCGAGAAAAACAGATTCTGACACGCGCACTAGACATTGTTTTTATCATTGATCAGATAGAAAAAATAGAGAATGGAATAATTGATTCAAGACTGAATGGAAAACTGAACTTAGATAAAATTGCGCTGGGCGGACATTCGTATGGAGGTGCAACCGCTGTATTTGCATCTTCTTCCGATAGGCGGATCAAGGCATGTTTGGTGTTAGACAGTTGGATAAATCCTCTGCCTGATTCAGTGATATCAAAAGGTCTTGGTATACCTTTTTTATTCATGGGGAGACCTCACTGGGACGATTCTGATTATCCAACTAATTATAAAAAACTTGATGAATTGATGGCGCGATCATCAAATGATAAATACCGCTTGCATATTAAAAAAACATTGCACCTTGACTATACAGACATTCCCTTAATGTCACCACTGATTGACCATGTGATGGATGTTGGAAACTTGTCTCCCACCATTAGTCTCCCGCTGGTCAATCAACTTGCTCATGGCTTTTTAGACAAACATCTCCTTGGAGGCAAAGGTCAGATACTCAATCGTGCCTTGATGAATAAACTGATCATTCGCTTATAGACAATGGTGAGACACACTGCAAGAATCACATTGGGATTCATCCTGGTCATAATTGGTCTAATTGGGGGCCTCATCCCAATCTTTCAAGGCTGGGTCTTTGGTATTCCTGGCCTAATTATCCTAGCAGATTATTTTCCTCCAGTAAAAAGACTCTTGGACTGGGCCAGATCAAAATATGTTGATGATACCAAAAAATAATTAAATAAAACCAAGGTTTTTCTATTTTCTCGCTTTTGGTTTCAATGGTTTTAGGTGTAACCTTGCTAACGAATTTCACCAGTTTTTTTGTGTATATAATGCACATATAGAAACTGTATTCCCTTTTCAATTAGTGTCTACAAATTCATCAAAGATAACAGCAATTGTCGGAGCCCAATGGGGCGACGAGGGCAAAGGAAAAATCACTGATTTTTTCGCAGGGGGATCAGACTATGTTGTCAGGTTTCATGGTGGAAATAATGCGGGCCATACTGTTATTGTTGATGGCAACACATTTAAACTGCACCTGATACCATCTGGAATAATCTACGGCGAGCCAATGTCCATTATTGGAAACGGTGTTGTCGTTGACCCAAAAGCATTGTTGGATGAGATCGAATATGTAAAGGGCAAGGGAATAGAGCCAAGGCTATTGGTAAGCGACCGAGCCCATGTCATAATGCCATACCACATAGCGCTTGATGGCGCTTTGTCAAACCACCAGGGGCAACTTGCAGCTGGAAGTACTCGACGTGGCATCGCGCCTGTGTATGCTGATAAAATGTTTAGAAATGGCATAAGGGTCATCGACCTACTCGAACCAGAGGTTCTTCGTGAAAAACTGATCAAGGGGCATGCCTTTGCAAAAGGGATCATTGAAAATGCTCTTTCTCAGACACTCGAAATCTCTATTGAAGAAATCTTTGATTCATATTGCAAATATGGTAAAGAATTGAGACCCTATGTTAGTGACACATCTGTTGAGCTTTATGATGCATTGAAAAACAACAAGTCCATTTTGTTTGAGGGAGCACAGGGAATCAGTCTGGATGTTGACCATGGAATCTATCCCTTTACCACATCCTCAAACACAGCAGCGGGGCACATATCAACAGGTACTGGGGTCAGTTTTAGGGACATAGGTCGAATAATTGGAGTAGTTAAGGCCTACCTCAGCCGCGTTGGAGAGAGCCCTTTGCCATCTGAGATGCATGGAGATGAGGCTGAATCCCTAAGAGAAAAGGGTAGCGAGTATGGAACGACCACTGGAAGACCACGAAGAGTTGGCTGGCTGGACCTCGTTCAGGTTAGGCAGGCTGTAAGAGTAAACGGTCTGACCGAGATAGCACTAACAAAACTTGATGTGTTAAATGGTTTTGAGAAAATAAAAATCTGTGTCGCTTATGAGGTTGACGGCAACCAGATCCTTGAGATGCCTGCAAGCCTTACGCAATATAGAAAGGCACAGCCGGTTTACTCATCGCTTAGTGGCTGGCCAGACCTTCCTGACCAGATATGGGACAAGGGATTTGATGCCCTACCTAAAACATTAAAGGAATACATATCGTTCATTGAGGGTCAGGTTGATTGTCCAGTGAAGATCGTATCGGTTGGTCCCCAGCGCCATGAGACCATCATAAGATAGTGGCCTTTACAAAAGAAACTGTTGATTTTTCTGGTTTATCTGATCATCAGATCAGGGCAAGGCTCTCAGAGTTGAACATTTCGATCACACCAGATGAAGCGATAAAGATTCAAAATGAGATGCTAGGTAGGGCGCCATCCATTGCAGAGTTAGTGTTGTTCTCCATACAGGGATCTGAACACTGCAGTTACAAGAGCAGTCGCATACATCTAAAACAATTTACCACAGAGGGACCTGATGTTGTATTGGGGGCAAAAGAAGATGCTGGTGTTGTCTCTGTTGCCGTTGATAGAGAAGGTGCTCGGTGGTGCATTGTCATGAGCCATGAATCACATAATCACCCATCTCAGATCGTTCCGTATGAGGGTGCTGCAACGGGAGTTGGAGGAAACGTAAGAGATGTAATGTGCATGGGGGCAGAAGTGATCGCGTGCACAGACTCATTTCGATTTGGGGACATAAACAGTAACAAGACCAAGTGGATACATGATGGTGTCGTATCAGGAATAGCAGGCTATGGAAACCCCTTGGGGATACCTAACATTGGTGGAGACCTATACTACAATGAGGGATACAATGAGAATTGCCTTGTGACCTTAGTTACCCTTGGGGTCGTTAGGGAAGACCACATCATTCATTCTTTTGCACCAGAGAATGCAAATGGTCACGACTTGATCCTCATTGGAAAACCTACTGATAATAGTGGGTTCGGTGGTGCAAGCTTTGCTTCGCTAGAACTGGAGGAAGACAAAAAGGATCAAAATAAAGGCGCAGTTCAGGAGCCTAATGCCTTTTTGGAAAGACATCTTTTAAAATCAACGTATGCTCTTTTTTCAACCTTGAAACACAAAAATCTTATTGATAAAGTTGGATTCAAGGATCTTGGAGCAGGTGGTGTTGCATGTGCAAGCGTCGAACTGGCCGAGACATCTGGATATGGATCAGAGGTTTGGATGGACAACATACACAAAGGCATGAAAGACCTTCATCCCTCAGTCTACCTTTGCAGCGAAACACAAGAAAGATTCATGTGGGTATGCCCACCAGACATAACACCCATGATACTAGAACATTATAATAAGGTCTACGCCCTTCCAGATGTTAGTGAGGGGGCTCGAGCGTCTGTAATTGGAAAGATAAGAGACGATGGACAATACATCGTTCACAATGGAACAGAAGAGATCGTAAATGCACCCGCAGAAGAAATTACAAAAGGGTTCCTTTATGATAGGCCCCACGAGCCTCGAAAAAAGACTTTGTCTGAACCACAACTAAAAAAGCCCAAAGACCTTGGAAAAACATTGCTAGAGATCTTGGGACATGAAAACATGGCAAGTCGAGAACCTGTCTTTGAAAAATATGATAAACAGGTTCAAGGCAGGGTCCATACCGAAACCGGGATCTCTGATTCTGGCATAATGGCACCATTCAATTCAAAAGACTATCCTAAAGAGATTCGGAATGTTGGCATCGCCCTATCAACAGATCACAACCCAAGATATTCAATGATAAGCCCGTACTGGGGAGGGGTGAATGCTGTAGTGGAAGCCATGCGAAATGTAGCAGCGGTTGGTGCGACACCGCATGCTGTGACTGATTGCCTATGTTTTGGTAACCCAGAAAAACCTCATCAGATGTGGGAGTTTGTTGAAGGAACTCGCGGTGTATCAGATGCCTGCAACGCAATAACCTTAAAAGACCACAAAGACCATCCAACTCCCATCATCGCTGGTAATGTAAGTTTTTATAACGAGTCAAAGAACGGTTCAATCCCTCCAAGCCCCATTGTAAGTTGTCTTGGTAGACTCAAGGATGTAAAAAATGCAATCCCAATGCATTTTCAATCCTCTGGCTCAGACCTACTCATGGTTGGGGAACGCAAAGACGAATTAGGTGGATCCATTTATTACCAGACACATGGGTTTCTTGGAAAAAATGTCCCAAAGCCAGACCTAAAAGAATCAAGGAGTCAAATTTATGCGGTCACAGATTGCGCAGACAAAAAACTAATACTTTCCTGCCACGACATATCAGACGGCGGTGTCGCAACCACAATTGCTGAAATGAGTTTTAGTAACAACATCGGGTGTTCTGCAAAAATCATTGGAGAAATTGAAAGCCAAAAGGTATTATTCTCTGAGACCGGTGGGTTTGTCATGGAGGTTCAAAAGCAAAATACGAAAATTGTTGAGGATGTGTTTAGTCAACATGGTGTGCCTACATTTTTAATCGGCGAAACAGGCGGAGATAAAATCCAAATAAATAATGAAATAAACATTTTGGTCGCTGAAGCAAAATCAAAATGGAAAAATGGATTAAGAGAAAAACTATAATGACAAAAGTTGATTACAGATCGGCAGGGGTGGACATTGATGCAGGGAACGAGGCCGTTGACCGGATCAAAGATAAGGTGCGTTCTACCTTTACTGAAAATGTACTTACCGGCCTAGGTAGCTTTGGTTCTCTTTTTAATCTAAGACCCATACTTGATGATTATAGGGAGCCTGTATTGGTACAAAGCATTGATGGTGTTGGAACCAAGACCATCATTGCAAGGAAGTTAAATAAATATGATACGATCGGAATTGACCTTTTGAGTGCCTGCGCCAATGACATACTTGTCATGGGCGCTAGACCCCTTACATTCCTTGACTATATTGCAAATGAAAAACTAAAACCTCATGTGATTGAAGAGATCGTCTCTGGCATGGTCGTGGCCTGCAAGGAAACTGGTGTGTCACTTGTTGGTGGAGAGACCGCAGAGATGCCTGATACCTATCTACCTGGAGAGCACGACCTGGTCGGCATCATAACGGGAGTTGTTGAAAAGGACAAGATCATAACAGGCGACCGCATAACCCCAGGTGATGCTATTATTGGAATACCCTCCAATGGTCTTCATACAAATGGATACTCTCTTGCTAGAAAAATATTTTTTGATGTAGGTGGTTTTAATGTGGAAGACCAGTTACCTGATTTGAACAATTCTGTTGGCATGACACTTTTGAAACCACACGTTAATTACACAAACCACATAGCATCAATCTTAAAAGCAGGTGTAGACATAAAAGGAATTGCACATATTACAGGCGGTGGACTTCTAGAGAATATCCCAAGAATTTTACCAGACCATTGTGCTGCATCAATTCAAAAGGGTTCTTGGCCCTCAATTGATGTGTTTAGTGTAATGCAGTCAATTGGAAACATCAACGAAAGAGAGATGTTTCGGACATTTAACATGGGCATCGGCATGGCCCTTGTGATTCAATCCTCAGAAATGCAAAAACTAAAAAAATCTCTATCCAGATTAACACCCGTCTATGAAATAGGCAGCATCATTGCTGGAAACAAAGAGGTCACCATAGACTAACTCCAATGGGACATGAAAGCAAAATAGGCATTATCCAATTTCCTGGTTCGAACACAGAGCGAGAGACCATCATGGCCTGTGATAGGGTTGGACTTCAACCTATTGAGTTTTTATGGAATGATGACCCAAGAAAACTATCAGACTTAGATGGGTTTGTCATCGTTGGGGGATTCTCCTATGAAGATAGGTCAAGGGCTGGGGTAATTGCTGCACTTGACCCCATTATGCACCAAATTCAACTTGAATCGGAGAAGGGGAAACCCGTTCTTGGCATATGTAACGGAGCACAGATCCTAGTGGAAAGTGGCCTGATTCCTGGATCAGTAGAAAATCAGATAGGGGTCGCACTTACTGATAATAAAAGGGTCAGGGGTGGACAGGTTGTTGGTGTTGGCTATTATAACACATGGGCAAACCTCAAAATGTCTGCACCTCAAAGCAGATGTGCATTCACAAGACACCTAAAAAAGGGAGAGACGATCAACATCCCTCTTGCTCATGGGGAGGGTCGATTTTTGATGCCTGATTCATTGTTAAAGGAGATCATCTCAAACGAGCAAGATGTGTACAGATACTGTGATGAGGATGGAAAGATAGTAAATGAGTTTCCCATCAATCCAAATGGGTCCATGCACAACCTAGCAGCTATTTGCAATCCTAGAGGGAACATAATGGCAATGATGCCCCACCCAGAAAGAACACAAAATGGTGATGCGATATTTTCCTCCATGAGGGAGTTCATTGAAATGAACAATCCACTGACCGATCATTCACTAGAGTATGTCCCTGAAAAACACCAATTAAAGCATCATCCTCTTGATGAATACAGCACACAGTGGGTAATAGACATGGTGATTACTGATAATGAGGCAGCCTCTGTTAGCAATGCTTTAAAACACATTGGTCATGATGTGTCACTAACTCGCCAGGTCCACTGGGAACTTACGATCAAGGGTGAAAAAGAAAAGGTGCTTGCTGAGATCGATGCTACTGGAGAACTATACAATTCAAATAAAGAATTCCTTGGGAAATTAGACGCAGGTGATAATACCATTTCCATTCTTGTACGTCAAAAAGAAGACATGCTTGGGCGAATAAAGTACGAATCGCTCACCCAAAGGTTTCAGATTCAAGGCCTAGAGAAATTAAGACGCGGTGTAATATGGAATCTGTCAATTAAAGGCGGTAATATTCACTCCATTATTAATGACATTTTAGAAACAAACATACTTTTTAATCCATTATCTCATGAATGCTATCAAATCAACTGAACACTATAAAGACCGGATCAAGGTAGAATTAAACAACACATTAACCAACACTGAACTGACCAGCGAAGAGAAGAAAACTGGAAAGGTTCGTGACCAATACAACCTTGGAGACAAGATTGCCTTGGTCACCACGGATAGACAAAGCGCATTTGATCGCGTACTGGCATCAATTCCCTTTAAGGGACAGGTCCTAAACCTGACCAGCGCATGGTGGTTTGACCAGACAAAAAACATTATCAATAATCATGTGATCGACATCCCAGACCCAAATGTTACCCTAGCAAAAAAATGCAAGGTCTTCCCCATAGAATTTGTAGTCAGAGGATACATTACCGGAAGCACAAGCACATCACTATGGACCGTATATAATAATGGGGATCGTGAATATTGTGGAAACCAATTGCCAGAGGGCCTGATAAAGAATCAAAAACTTGATGAGAACATGCTCACACCAACGACTAAGGAAGAAGACCATGACAGGCCAATCTCCCCAGAAGACATTGTCAAGGAGGGGTGGATGAATCAAGAAGATTGGGACTATTGTAGTAAAAAGGCCATTGAACTATTCTCATTTGGACAGAAAAAGGCAGCGGAAAATGGCATGATCTTGGTGGACACCAAATATGAGATGGGTAGAGACTCAGATGGTAACATAGTGTTGATCGATGAAATCCACACTCCAGACTCTAGCAGATATTGGATTGAAAAAACGTATGACGAGCGCATGAAATCAGGGCTTGAGCCTCAGAATATCGATAAAGAATTTCTCCGATTATGGTTTGTAGATAATTGTGACCCTTACAACGATGAGGTCTTACCAGAGGCTCCAGAAGATCTCGTTGTGGAACTTTCGAGTAGATACATCTATCTGTACGAGACCATAACCGGAGGTGTTTTCCCCTTTCCAGACACAGGGAAATCAATTAAAGACAGGATCAATGAAAACTTGGAGAACTTATCATGAAAGTTGTAATAATAATGGGGTCAACCTCAGATGAACCCCACGCAAAGAAAATAACTGATGGTCTTGATAATTATGGAATAAGCTGGGAACAACATGCAGCATCTGCCCATAAAGAGCCATTGAAGGTGTTGGACATTCTAAACGCAAACAAGGATAAGGAAAATATCGTATACGTAACCATTGCAGGTAGGTCCAATGCGCTATCTGGATTCGTAGCTGCAAATTCTGAGTTTCCCACACTAGGTTGTCCACCATTTTCAGATAAGGCTGACATGCTAGTAAACATACACTCTACCCTTCAAATGCCTAGCAATACTCCTGTCCTTACGGTGATAGACCCTGGCAATTGCGCCTTGGCCGCAAAACGGATACTGGGTGCTTAATCCCCTAGGCGCTCTTTCTCCACTAGACGGCCGCTACAATGGTAGCGTTAAAGAACTGAATGCGTATTTTTCCGAGGCTGCTCTCATGCGCTATAGAATATATGTTGAGGTTGAATATTTGATAGCATTGAGTCACGAGAAAAAAATAGACGCTCTACCCCGCCTCACCAAGCGACAACAAAACAGATTACGCAACATATATAAAAACTTTGACCTTGGCTGCGCTCAGGATGTAAAAGATATAGAATCAGAGACAAATCATGATGTAAAAGCAATAGAATATTACATTCAAAAAAATTGTAGCAGGAGACTACATCCATGGATTCACTTTGCACTGACATCCGAAGATATCAACAACCTCTCTTATTCCCTGATGTGGAGTCATGCGCTAGAACAAGTCTATCTCCCAATGCTGACCACTCTATATAAAGACCTAAAAAGGTCGGCCAAAAAACATAAAGAAGCATCCATGTTGTCCATGACACATGGGCAACCCGCAACCCCTACAACCTTCGGGAAGGAACTTGGGGTCTTTTGTAAAAGACTAGAAAGGCAGATAGCACAATTAAAGAACCATGGGGCGCTGGGGAAATTAAGTGGTGCTACCGGTACTTGGTCTGCACATGTCAGCGCTTACCCTGAAGTAAACTGGACCAAGTTCACCTCTAGATTTGTTAAGTCTCTTGGCCTTGAACCCAACATGGTGACGACCCAGATCGAGCCCCATGATAGTGCAGCAGAAAGTTATCATCAGATCGTTCGTGTAAATTCTATCTTGAAAGACCTGTGTCAGGATCTTTGGCTATACATCAGTCGTGGAATCCTTAATCAAAAGAAAATCTCGGGTGAGGTTGGATCATCAACGATGCCACATAAGATCAATCCTATCCAATTTGAGAATGCTGAGGGAAACATGGGTATTGCAAATGCCCTATTAAATCATTTGGCACAAAAACTACCCATCTCTCGCATGCAGAGAGACCTTACTGATTCTACAGTATTAAGAAACCAGGGGGTTGCCATGGGATATTCCTATTTGGCCTTAAAGAACATATCAAAAGGGCTCTCTCGAATCACCATCAATAAGAAAAAAATGAGGGATGAATTGAATAGTCACTGGGAAGTTCTCGCAGAAGCTGTTCAGACCCTGCTGCGCAAGGGTGGGAAAAAAGATGCATACGAAGAACTTAAAATTTTGACCAGGGGAGAAAAAATGGATGAAGGATCCATGGCTGATTTCATTAAAAAACTAAAATTACCCATTAATGATAAAGAGAGCCTTTTAAGGCTAAAACCAGAATCTTATGTTGGTGAAGCATCAAAAATAGTTGAGCATTTATAATGTGTGGAGTGGTTGGAATAATCTCTAGTAAAAAATCGGTAGCCGGCGAGATCTATGATAGTTTGATACATCTCCAACATCGTGGTCAAGACGCAGCAGGAATCATGACATACAATGAAAGGTTCCACATAAAAAAGGGTACTGGCCTCATTCGTGATATTTTTGATGAACAGAACATGTCGCGCCTTCTAGGTCACGTAGGCATAGGCCACACAAGATACCCAACCGTAGGTGGTTTTAGTATTGAAGAGGCACAGCCCGTTTTTACCCATGTGCCCCATGGGATCGCAATGGCCCATAATGGTAATCTGGTCAACTATGCAGAACTTTCCAAAGAGGTTGTTGAAAAGGATAAGCGTCATATCAACTCATCTGTTGATATCGAGGTGATCCTTCACATCTTTGCACATGCCCTGGACCAAAGTAAACCTGGGCCAGACAAACCAACATTTTTTGACGAGATATGCAACGGCGTTAATACGGTATTTGATAGGGTTGAGGGTGCATATTCTGTTGTGGGCTCCATAATGAACAGGGGCATGTTTGTCTTTCGTGATCCAAATGGGATACGGCCTCTTGTAAAGGGAAAACGGGAAAATGAGGATGGATCGACCGATTACATTTTTGCTTCTGAAACAACCATGTTCTACTCTTTGGGCTTCACCCCTACAGGGAATGTTGAGCCAGGTGAGGTCATTTGGATAGAAGAAGATGGAACAATTCACAGCCGCATTCTTAGGAAAGAACAGTTTACACCCTGTGTGTTTGAATATGTCTACTTTTCGAGACCAGACTCCATACAAAACGATGTGAGTGTCTACCGATCGAGACTCCGCATGGGACAAAATTTGGCAGAAAAGTGGAAACGTGAATTCCCAGATGTCATACCAGACATTGTAATTCCAGCACCTTCTACAGCAAATACATCCGCACTTAGTTTTGCAAATGAGCTTGGGGTTCGTTATTCGGAAGGGTTGTATAAAAACCCATTTATTGGTAGAACCTTCATAATGCCAGGGAATGATGAACGCAAGAAATCAGTTAGATATAAACTTGTCCCTCAAGAGTTTGAGATACGTGGAAAAGATGTCCTAATAATGGATGACAGTATTGTAAGAGGAAACACAAGCCGTGAGATCGTAAGAATGGTCAGGGAGTTTGGAGCAGAAAAAATATACTTCATATCTGCGTGTCCGCCCGTGAAGTTTCCTTGTTATTATGGTGTCGACATGCCGACAAGGGGAGAGCTAACAGCAGCAAATAAATCAATTGATGAAATAAAAGAATTCATGAAGGTCGATATTCTCATGTACCAGGACATGGATGACCTGAAAGAAGCGGTCACTCGGAAAGGTGATCATAAGATTGATAGGCCCTGCATGGCATGTTTAGATGGATGGTATGTAAATGGTAATATCAGTGAACAAAAAATGGATGACATAGAAAACCAAAGACTGGTTGAGCGCTCTATATTAAAATGAACATATTACTAATTGGATCAGGCGCAAGAGAACATGCGCTTGCCAGAGCAATAGACAAATCCAGTAACGATGGGAACCTCTATTGTGTTGCATCAAACATGAATCCCGGAATTGCTCAAATCTGTACTGAGATCGTAGTAGACAACATTAATGACCCTAACATAATCTTGGGTTATGCAAAGCAATTTGAGTCATCCATGGTCATCATTGGGCCTGAAAATCCATTGGAGAATGGGGTGTCAGACCTATTGAATAATTCAGGTATAAAAGTAGTTGGCCCTAATAGAAGATTAGCACAAATAGAAACATCAAAGTCCTTTGCAAGAGACCTGTTAAAAGAGCATGGTGTTCCTGGAGGACCAAGATACAGAACATTTGATTCAATGAAAAATGTTGAGAATTTTCTCCTTGAACTGGGAGATGGGTTTGTGGTCAAGTATGATGGTCTCGCTGGTGGAAAGGGGGTCAAGGTCTCAGGAGATCATTTACATTCAAAAGAAGATGCCTTGTCTTACTGTAAAGAATTAGTGAATGCCGGTAAAGAGTTCGTGATCGAGGAAAAATTTATTGGAGAAGAATTCTCTCTCATGAGTTTTTGTGATGGTAATGCACTTCAACACATGCCTGCTGTCCAAGACCATAAAAGAGCCCATGAAAATGACATGGGGCCTAACACGGGTGGAATGGGAACCTATTCTGATGCTGACCACTCATTGCCATTTTTAGATGAGAACGATATTAA
>CAYZJY010000008.1:0-38299 GCA_964478995.1 uncultured bacterium | reverse complement strand
TGGAATTTGAATAGTGATAATGAGACACTCCAGGATTCAATTTTTCGTCGAGGTGGGACTGGAATACTACACGTAAGGTACGCTAATTCTCCTGATAATCTTGTTACAAACCTTGAAGATCGCATCCCTTTCAATAATCAATATCAACATACGATCCATGGATTCATTAAAACGGAAAATGCAAAAAATGTAACCCTTGAGGTCAGATGTGCTGCCGGACGATCAGGAGAAAGTTTATTGACAGCATCCATGCAAGACTCTGTTTCAGGTTCGTCTACTTGGAAAAGATATTGGGGGGATGTCCCCATCCATCAAGATGCAGAGTTTTTTGATATTAGGATGAATAGTGACATTCCAGACTCAAACATATCCTATTCTTGGTTTGATGATGTTGGTCTCATAGAATGGGATACACTAGAATTGATATCAGGATACCCAATTTCAATTCCCCATCCCAATGATTATGACTACATACAGTTGTTTCATGATCAAGAGCAGATCGACATGTTTGGAATGGAAGTGGAAAACTCCATCTTAGGATCCCTTGACCCTCTAAATGCAGAACCCAGAGCCGCACAAAACATCATAAGAGTCCCAGATTATTTTCATTTCTATGACGAATCTAAAGGGCCAGTTGGTGAAAGAAACTGGGTATTGGATTCTGAACTAATTGGCGTTGGGAAGACCCCTTCCCTTTTTTGTGATGAACCAGGAATATATGAGATAACTCTAAAGATAACTGGATTAGCAGGACAAGAAGATGAAGAGACCATCTCTGTTGTAGCATTGGCGCAAGGTTCAGATCAACATGAGTTAGGGGATGTCAATGGTGATGGATCAGTGACAATGGTAGATGCGCTATTGTGTGCAAATCACATATTAGGACTTTTCATGTTCCAACCGGTTGAATTCCTAGCTGCGGATATTGACGGGAATGGATTGATAAACATATTTGATGTATTATCCATATCCGACCTAGTAGATCAATGATCTAATCTATTTGGTCAAGTATCTCGCTCATTCTTGATAAGACCTTGCGACCTGTCTTTTGCAATCTTTCCTTACCCATGTGCCCATGATCCAATAAAAGGCAATCTATGCCCATGGCATCCGCAACTTCACTATCATGGACTGTGTCACCGATCATGATGACCTCATGGTTTTCGTAAGGAAGTTCATTCATGAAAGCGATGCCTAATTCTACCTTGCCTCTAGCATATTGATTATCAATACCACGAATGATGATGAAATAGTCTTGTAATTCATGACTTTTGACCCATTCATTTAAATACTCCTGTTTTCCAGCTGAAAGAATGGATTGACTGAAACCAGCAATACTAATATCCTTAATAACTGATGAGGCACCTTCATGAAGTTTGGTCTTATGGAAGAATTTTCCGTAGTATCCGACAAATTCATCTCCGGCAACTTCAAATGGCTCTTCATCGAAATCAAAACCTAATCTTTTATAATAATCCTCAACCGGAAATGAGAATACTTCCTTATATATTTCTTCTGTGATTATTGGTAGGAACCTTTTTTTAAGACTTTCATTAATGCCTTCTACACAAAGCCATCGGTCATCAAGCAGTGTTCCATTCCAATCCCATATGACATGTTTGTATTTCATTGTTTTTTCCATGCCAAAGTTCGGGTACAACAAATAAAAATGGGATAACTTTTCGGGACATGATTCCATTATTTATTGAAAGATTATCAGAAAGATTGAAAATGGACCTTCCTGGTAAAGATTCTCAGTATAAAATGATGGTCAGACCTCAAAGATTTAAATTGAATGAATATCAAAAAAAAGGAAGACCTGCATCTGTTTTGCTTTTATTATATCCATTGAATGAAGGATGGTCTTTTTTTTTAACTAAGCGTAGTCATGATGTTGAGCACCATAAAGGTCAAATAGCCCTTCCTGGAGGTATGGTAGAAAAAAATGAATCCCTTGAAAACGCAGCAATACGTGAGACCAACGAGGAAATTGGGATTGAAAAAAGTCAGATGAATATCATTGGTTGCCTAACTTCTTTTTATGTCCCAGTGTCAAAATTTGAAATTTTTCCCTATGTAGGGTGGACAAGTTCAGAGCCAAAGACCCTAATCCATGATAAGGAGGTAGACCATGTGTTTTCAGTAACGGTCAAAGACCTCATGTTAAAAAAAAACCGCAAGTTTAAAAAAGGCATGTTCTCTGATCATTCTGTTTCAATTCCATACTTTGATCTAGGTGGCCAAATGGTTTGGGGAGCAACGTCAATGGTATTATCCGAGTTTAAGGATATATTAAAGGATGTATTATGAGTCTAGGCCAATGGTTAAAATCACTTTCTGCCATTGACCAGGTCATCTTAATAATAATATATGGTATTTGTATTTATTTTAGCAAAATTACTTTAGAAACAATGATAGAATATTATGACATGAAAAAAGAACACAGTCAGTTTCGTGTTCGATTTAGGGTCACGCCTGCAGCATTACTTGGTTTGGCTTTGCTCTATAGTCTAATAGTTTACCAAATATTAAGTGTAATGTTTGAATTCATGCCTTAGTCCCTTATAGTCTAAATGAATAAAAAAAATAAGATCTTTGTACTAGATACCAATGTAATTCTACATGATGCAACCTGCATACAACACTTTGGTGATAATGAAGTTGTAATCCCTATTTCTGTCCTAGAGGAATTGGATCAATTCAAAAGAGGTAATGAGCAAATACACTTCAACGCAAGAGACTTTCTAAGACGATTGGATGAACTCTCGATTAATGCTGATGATGGTGATCTAAAGAATTTAAATGGAAAGATAAAGGTCGTCATCAACCATAACTGGCACCCTGATGTAGAGGCAACATTCAATGATGATTGTCCTGATCACAGGATTATTAATTGTGCCTTCAAACTTCATGAAGAGAACCCTTCACAAAGACTGATATTGGTATCTAAAGATACAAACATGCGGCTAAAGGCTCGTTCTTTGGGATTATTGGCAGAAGATTATACAACTGATGCTATTGAAGACATGGACGATTTATATCCTGGCAGTAGGCTTATTGAAAATGTATCCTCTAGCGAGATCGATATGTTACATGGATCAAATGGAGTTGTAACTACTAAATTAAAATCAATTGAAAAACCAAGACCCAATGAGAATTTTATTTTGAGGAACGGCCAGAAATCCGTGCTAGCAGCATATGATCCTTTCGAAAAGAAAATAAAAAAGGTCAGCACAATCAAAGCGTATGGGATCAGTCCTAGAAATGCAGAACAATCCTTCGCATTGAACATTTTAATGGATAATCGTATTCAATTAATAACATTATCTGGAAAGGCTGGCACAGGTAAGACTTTATTGGCTCTCGCATCTGCTCTTGAAAAACGTCAGGATTTTATAAAAATATTTCTCGCAAGGCCAATCGTTCCATTGAGTAATAGAGATCTAGGATTCTTACCTGGTGATATTCAGTCCAAATTAGACCCATACATGCAACCCCTATTTGATAATCTATCTGTCATTCGTCATCAATTCAAACATAATGATCAACGCGCGATAAGGATCAATGAGATGTTGGAACAAGAAAAACTATTGATCACACCTCTTGCATATATAAGAGGTAGGAGCATTCAAAGATCATTTTTTATCGTTGATGAGGCTCAAAATCTAACACCTCATGAAGTAAAGACCGTGATTACAAGAGCCGGTGAAGGAACAAAGATCATATTTACTGGCGACATACACCAAATTGACCATCCATACTTAGATAAGAAATCCAATGGACTCACTTACTTGATCAGTAGGATGAAAGACCAAGATGTATTTGCTCACATTACATTAGAAAAGGGAGAACGCAGTGACCTTGCAGAATTAGCAAGTGACCTATTATAATATTTTCTTAGTCACCTAGAAACTTATCTAATTTTTCTTCCACTTTTTCTTCTACTATCTTACGCGTTGATTCTTTTGCCTCATTCATTGACTCTGAGGTTGCTTCTTTGACCTTATCCACTTTTTCAGAAACTGATTCTTTTAATTCATCCATATTTTTAGGGATTTCTTGTCCTGTGTAATTCAAATAGATTACATACAGGACCAAAAGGATGCCAATAGTAAGAATCAGTTTGATGACTTTTTTGACCAAGGCATAGGCCAATAAGATGCCAAGAATGACCGCTATGGCCATGTACACGGGGTTTGAGAATACCATATCAATTAAACTTTCCATGGTGCCCCGAATCTATGAAGGAACACGTTCAGGTTTAATAGAAATCTAATTAATTTCAATCATGAGATGTTTCATTCTAATCCTTTTATTGAGTTGTTTAGAAGCACAATCAAAATATCCAGCAGATTCACTATTAATATCTAATAACACCTCAATAATACATAAAATAGGATTGTTGCCTATCTCGCTATGGCAACGCATATCTTACAATTCAAAATTATTTAATTGCCAATTCTATCCCAGTTGTTCTAATTATGGAGCGGAGGCAATTCACAAACATGGCATAATCAGAGGTGGAATTATTGCATCAGAAAGGATAACCCGATGTAACCCTTTTGCATATTATTATCATTTGGCACTAAGAGATCCATTTCATGCTGAAGATGGAAGATTAATAGACCCGATTAAACAAAAAGAATCTAACGTGTCAGAAAATTCTCCTTTCATCGCAGCAGTTCTATCTGCAATTCTCCCTGGATCAGGTCGTGTTTATTCTGGCAGGCCCATGGATGGATTAATGGGGTTTTGGACCTTCTATTTAACAGCAAGTTCAGCTTATGATTCGATTAAGAATGATCGTCCCATGGCGGGACCTATATTAGGTGCAACTGCTGTATATGTTTATCTTGGTGAAATATATGGTGCATGGAGATCTGCTAAATATTATCAAAAGGAATAATGCAAAAGAGCCACCGACTGGATTTGAACCAGCGACCTACGCATTACGAATGCGTTGCTCTACCAACTGAGCTACGGTGGCGTATCAATAAACTTCAACCTCTAAAAGTTCAACTTCAAATATAAGAGTTGCGCCAGGTGGAATAACTCCCCCTGCTCCTTTATCTCCATATCCAAGGTCTGAAGGAATGGTCAATTTTCTTTTGCCTCCAACCTTCATGCCTTTGACACCAAGATCCCATCCCTTTATGACTGAACCAACACCAAGAGTAAAGGTAAAAGGACCACGACCTGCTTTCAAGGATGAATCAAAAACGGAACCATCTTCCAATGTACCTGTATAATTCACTACAACCTTATTATAATCTTGTGCTTCTGTACCTTCACCAATGACCAACTCTTCAATAACTAATCCATTGTCCATAGTTAAAATGCTCCTATTATTTTCACATCCCATTAAGTGAATAATCAATAAAGTTAACGATATTTTATATGAAATTTTCATCGCATGTACGTTCCTTAACTGATAAAAAAGTGCTGTAAATTTACCTTATGATGCCAAAGTCACAACATTTATTGGTCAAATGAAATTCCTAATGATCAAAAAGATATTATACCTGTCTATTACCATGCATCTCTCATCGATGTTATTGGCAGATGAGAGGCTTTATCTAAAGCAGGCAAAGATTCTTGAAAGCAAGACAATAGCAGGCAAATCAATAAAATTCATATCAGAGAATGTTATCTTTACCAAAGGTAATCTAACCTTGAATTGCCAAGAGGGTCGCCAGTATGAGAGTGAGGGTCTAGCCATATTGTATAATGATGTATCAGCTTTCCAGGATCAGCGCAACCTTACATGCGATACCATTAAATTTTTTTCTAAGGAGGATAGACTTCTCAGCATAGGTGATTCCCATGTATGGGATGATGATTATGACCTGAAGGCAGATACCATAACCGTCTTCACCAATATTGATAGTGGTGTTGCAAAAGGTAACGTAACCCTTATTCAAAAAGGACAGATCATAAAAGCAAATAGGATTGAATACCAAAAGGATAAAGAAAAAGATGGGGTCTCCTATACCGCAATAGGAAAAGTGATTATAGAAGACTCTTCTCGAATTGCAACCTGTGGAATTGCTGATTATGATCGAAAAAATGAGATGACCATATTAGATATTGATCCAGAAATAAAGGAAAACAATCGCATGCTAACTGGGGAGAAGATCGCTCTGAGTTATGATCAGGAAAAATTAAAAATGCTCCATATTCCAAAAAAAGCCTTTGCCATTACGCCCATATGCGGATACCAGCAATCATTGGTTGATTCTTTTTCGTTAGGTGATAGCCTGAAATTTGACGATCGAATGGAAGGAAACATGTTAACAAGTTATTTCAAAGATGGTATCATAGACTCTTTAAGGATCGAGGGTATGGCCAAGACACTTTACCATGTATTTGAAGATTCAATCTATCAAGGAAAAAATAATTCTTCAGGAGATACAATTATAATGTCTTTTGTTGATGATGAATTAAACATGATCAACATAATTGGTGGAGCTGAAGGAAAATATGTTCCTGATTCCATCGCGAATAATGATGATAGCCCTGTCATTTACAAAGCAAATAGAATTAAGTATCGACTAGCCAATGATGAATCAGATTTTCAAGGTAACGTTAATATTAGACATGACCGTACAAATCTTGATGCCGGATTTGTGAATGTGAATTGGAAGACTGACATGTTAAATGCGCAATCGAGGATGAATGGAGATAGTCTTAGTGAACCCTTGCTTCCCGTAATCAAGGAAGAGGGACGAGATCCCATGACCGGGAATTCAATGACCTATAACCTCAAAACTAGAAAAGGACGTGTAATAAAAGGCCAGACAAAGGCAGACGATGCCTACTATACTGGAAATAGGATACGGAACGAATCAAAAAAGGTCTTCTTCATTGAAAACTCAACTTATACCACGTGCGACCTTGACACTGCACACTTCCACTTTGAATCTACTAAAATGAAAATAATCCAAAATGACGTTGTTGTAGCACGTCCAATCATATTACATCTAGGGCAAATACCAATCTTTGGCATACCATTAGGTATTTTCCCTCATAAGGGCGGACAACGTCACTCAGGATGGATAATGCCATCATATGGTGATAATAAAAATCGCGGGCAATACATCCAAGGCCTAGGATTCTATTGGGCTCCAAGTGAATACTGGGACTCGAAATTCACATTAGGATTTGGAGATAAGCAAGGGGCAACATTTAGGATAAATACTCAATATCGTGTTCGATATAAGTTTAGTGGGAGTTTGAATTTTTTCAATAGGCAATACTTGAGTGGCACTAATGACATAATGGATCTAAGTGATAATCGAAACACAAGTACAACTTTGAGGTGGGCGCATAAACAGGAATTAAGGAATAATCAATCTTTAAATGCAAATGTGACCTATTCAACTAGTGGAGATTACAATAAAAAATATGGCCTATCTGAAGCTGAGAGGATGGATCAAAAAGCAATATCCAATATGAGTTATTCCAAACGATGGCCCAAATCAAAGAATTCATTCAGTGCAAACTTTTATTCAAACATGGATCTGCTAATAGATGAAAAGACAAATGATGAAAGCAATTATTATATTTTGCCAAATAGAGCAGGCACGCAATTAAACATTGAAAATCGTACATTCCCGAAGTTTTCTTTTCGCCATGGGCAAAGCAATCTGTTCCCAACAAAGGCAGCAAAGAAAAAATGGTACAATACAATTACATGGAATTATGGATTAAACTATACGAACACTAATAGACATTATTACGAATCCGTGGAGATCGATAGTTCTGTATTTGGATGGGATAGGGATTCAACAGGTCTTCCATTGGAAAAAAAGGAACAAAATAATGGATGGATTCATACCTCAAGCATAAATGCTCCTCAAAAACTATTCAAATATATCTCTATCAATCCTAGCGTTAGTTTGAAATCCGCATGGGTCAATGAGACCCAAGAAGGGACATGGAATGGCTCAACATTTGATAAAACGCTAGACCATGGTTTTGCTTCTAGAACCACTGGATCATTTTCCATGAATACCAATACCCAAATATTTGGACTTTTTTCTATTCCGATAGGGCCTCTTAGGGCAATTCGTCATGTCATGTCTCCTTCAATTGGCTATTCTTGGACTCCCGATTTCTCCAAAAGATTATTTGGTCAAGAACTGGGCTATGTCATCACAGAAAAAGATTCATTAGGAAATGATGTTTATCATGATAGGTTTTCTGGTACAATGGCTGGTAGTACACCTCGATCTGAAAGGAAATCAATGACCTTTGGCTTGAATAATATTTTTCAAGCAAAAATAAAAAAAGGAGATGAAGACAAAAAAATAGACCTTTTTAGTTGGCGCATGAGTTCAAGTTATAACTTTGCAGCTGATTCAATGAGACTTGCAAATCTCCGATCAAGCATACGTTCAAAGATCGCTGGAAAATTAAATCTAGACCTTAGCATGACCCATGATTTCTATAAATTTGACACTGCACAAAATCGTCGCATTGGAGAATTCAATAAAGATAATAGTGGTAATCTATACCCTAGATTGATCAATGCAAGATTATCCACTGGATTTAGGTTGTTGGGAGCATCATGGTCAGATGAGAAGGATGAAGAACCAGACATTGAAAAGGATACTACTACAATAGAAAATGACCTATCTGGTCCAGGTTTGAAAAACCCTTTGAAGAACATGAGGAATACAATTGGGAATAAAAAGTCATGGAATAGCAATGTTAGCCTTAGTTATGCCTATTCAGCGATCAACCCCTCAAATCCAAGGAAGACATTTTGGGCCAATACAACCTCTACCATTAATGTTACATCCAAATGGAGGGTGTCCTATCGTGCTAGATTTGATCTGATCAAACGTGACCTTGTAAGTCATTCTTTCTCAATATATCGTGATCTACATTGTTGGGAACTCTCTTTGAACTGGACTCCCACTGGACTAGGCCAAGGTATTAATTTTAGATTAAATGTAAAATCTCCAACTTTGCGTGACCTAAAAATTGAGAAAAGAGGTGGTATATATTCTGGAGCAGGACTTTAAAATCTCCAATTGTACTACTTATGCTAATGAAAGAAATTCTCGTAAGAAAAAAGCCTAATATGATCTGTCCTGAATGCCATGCTGAATATCTTGACCACATCAACGAATGTGGTGATTGTAAAATCTCATTGGTTGACGCATGTGTGATCGACCTTCCCATACCCGAGATGACCTGGTCTTCCTTACCTCCATTTAAAGGTAAGGTGTTTGCTGACATGGCAGCAGAGTTGTTAGATCAAAATTCAATACCTTATTACTTAAAAATGGATTGGGCTTCATCGGCTTTCAATATTGAAGCGACTGGGCTCCCAGGTCAAATTATACGTATCTTTGTACCAGAAGAACATCTGGATAAGGCTACCGGGTTGACCACTTCAATAATCGGTAAATCAGAATGAATCAATTACGCAGCGTAAAGGGTACTCATGATATCTTACCAAATGAAAGCAATAAGTGGCAAAATCTTGAATCAATTGTCAATTTGGTGTGTGCACAATATGGTTATCATGAGATTCGTACTCCGATTTTTGAAGAGACCGGTCTTTTTTCTAGAAGCGTGGGGGAAGAAACAGATATTGTTTCCAAGGAGATGTATACTTGGGAAGACAAGGATGGAAAATCACTAACTCTGAGGCCTGAACTCACGGCCTCTGTTGCACGTTCATTCATCCAACATAATCTCAGCAATCAATCACCCATTCAACGTCTTTATTACATGGGGCCACTATTTAGAAGAGAGCGTCCACAAAAGGGGAGACAACGCCAATTCCACCAATTTGGTGTGGAAGCATTTGGTTCTGAACATCCTGAACAAGATGCAGAAATCATTGCAATTGCTTGGCAGATCCTATCGCACTGTGGTCTTGCAGACGATGCTAAACTTAATCTAAACAGCATAGGCTCCAAAAAATGTAGAATTGATTATCGCAGTGCATTAAAGGGTTACATCCTTCCCTATCTCAATGATTTCTCTGAAACCAGCCAACAGAGATTCAAGACCAATCCCCTGCGTATTCTCGATACAAAATCTGAAAAAGAACAAATGATATTGAAAGATGCACCAATGATCTCTGACTATCATAGCACAGAGGATAGTGCGCATATTGAATCTCTGAAAGGCTTCTTAAATGCCATGGATATCCCTTTTGTAATAGATCATAAACTTGTAAGAGGTTTAGACTATTATACAAAAACAGTATTTGAATTCAATTCTCTTACGTTAGGTGCACAAGATGCTCTTTTAGGAGGTGGACGTTATGATGGTCTCGTTAAGACCCTTGGTGGAAAACAAACACCGGGAATAGGTTTCGCAGCAGGAATGGAACGTTTCCTAATTGCAATGGATGAGTCAGAAAGTGAGTTCAATAGATCAACCCCAGACATTTATTTCGTATGCCTTGATGAAAATGGACTTTCTAATTCACTAAAGATCTCAGATCAACTGAGAAAAAATGGGTTTAAAGTAGTTACTGACTCACTTAGACGAAGCATGAAATCACAATTGCGCGATGCGAATAAGTTAGGTGCGAAGTTCGCTTTGATCTTAGGAGAAACGGAGATCAAAGATAATACAATAACTTTCAAAGATCTTGGAAAGGGAATTCAAAAAACAATTTTACAATCTGAGGTAATAAACTTTTTTGATGATTTGACAAACTAAATTTTATAACACTATATTATATACGCGTGCATGAAAACGTGGATTTGAAAAAAAATTAGAGAAAAAAATGAGCGATAAATCACTATTGATTGTTGAATCACCAACAAAAGTAAAAACAATACAAAAACACCTTGGTAATGAATATGATGTTATGTCGTGTGTTGGACATGTCAAAGATCTTCCAAAAAATGATCTTGGCATTGACCTTGAAAATAACTTTGAGATCAAACTCACTGTCCTCCCAGATAAAAAAGAGTTTATCTCTGAATTAAGAAAAAAATCAAAGATAGCCAATCGGGTATTGATCGCTACCGATCCTGATAGAGAAGGAGAGGCCATTGCATCACATCTTGCAACTGAAGTTCCTGAAGAAAAGTTAGAAAGAGTTCAATTTACAGAGATAACCAAAGCAGGCATTGATGAAGGCATAAAAAACATAAGAGAGATTGATCATCATCTCGTTGCTGCACAAACAGCTCGTAGAGTCATTGATCGATTGGTTGGATATAAAGTATCACCGGTCTTATGGGCAACCCTTCAAAGTAACATGAAATTTGTTTCAACTAATCTATCAGCAGGCCGAGTTCAATCAGCAGCAGTAAAAATGATCGTCGATCGAGATAGGTTAAGAGCGCAATACATTACAACCACCTATTTTGACCTCAAGGTAGATCTAACAAGGTCCAATGGACAAGATGTTATTAGTGCTGCTCTAGTAAAATTGGATGGAGCAAAGGTAGCATCAAGCAATGATTTTGAATCTGAGACTGGACGTTTAAAAAATAAGGATGTCTTGCTTCTAACAGAATCACAGGCTGATGAACTAGTAAAAGAACTACAATCAAGTAATTGGACTGTCTCTGACATCAAGGAAAAACCAAGGACATCAAACCCCAAGCCTCCATTCACAACAAGTACACTACAGCAAGAAGCGGCTAGAAAATTGAGGAGTTCGGCAAGACAGACCATGGGTACTGCACAAAAATTATATGAGAATGGTTTTATCACTTACATGCGGACAGACTCAACTCATTTATCTGAAGAAGCAATAGTTGGTTCAAGAAAGGTCATAAAGGAACTTTATGGCGATGAATTCCTTCCAGAAAACCCAAATCAGTATGCGACAAAAGTAAGGAATGCCCAAGAGGCACATGAGGCTATCAGGCCCGCTCATCGTATTTTTCGTACTATTGACGAAGTAAAGGAAAACCTAGGCGAAGAAGCTTCAAAATTATATGACCTGATTTGGAAGAGAACTGTTGCAAGTCAGATGAAACCTGCGAAATTGAAACAAACAACGATCACCATCAATAATCAAAAGGCTGAATTTCGAGCAAATGGACAGGTGATATTGTTCCCTGGATACATGAAGGCCTATGTTGAAGGAAGAGATAATCCTAATAAAGACCTTGCAAATAAAGAACGTATTCTTCCAACTTTAGAAATTGAAGAAAAACTTATTTGCAAAACGCTTGAATCAGATTCACATAGCACAAAACCACCAGCACGTTTCACCGAAGCCTCTCTTGTAAAGGCTCTAGAAGAAAATGGCATTGGAAGACCTTCAACTTTCGCATCCATCCTAGCAACGATTGTCCGCAGAGGGTATGTAGATAGAAAAAGCGGAAAACTTTCACCTACATATTTAGGATTGGCTGTAACACAACTATTAGAAAATCATTTTACAAATCTTGTAAGCAAGGAATTCACAGTAAAAATGGAGGATGGATTAGATGAGGTATCTCGTGGTGAATTAGATGCCATACCATTCATGACCAATTTTTATAGAGGTGGAGGTAGATTCGCCGGATTGGAAAAAATGCTAGATGAAAAAGTAGACATCCCTGCAGCATGTTCAATAGCCATCCCAAAAGAAATCTCCGACTCAACAGAAGGTCGAATTGGTAGATATGGACCATATCTTCGTAGAGGAGATGACACACGATCCATACCTGATGATATTTACATGGGTGACTTAACATTGGAGACAATTGAAAAAATCTTTGATCAAGAAACAAAAGAAGATGAGCCTCTTGGTAATGACCCTAATACGGGTGACCCAGTATGGATCAAAAAAGGTCCTTATGGTCATTATGTTCAACTAGGTGATACAAAAACACGAAAAGGGATTCCAAAAAACTACACCTTATCAGAAGTAGATCTTGAATATGCCCTAAAACTTTTATCTTTGCCAAGAGAGATCGGGAGCCATCCAGAAACAAAAGAAATGATCACTGCTGATTATGGACGGTATGGGCCCTATATTAAATGTGGTAAACAAAATGCATCCTTAAAAGGCAAAGAAACACCACTAGACATAACCCTAGATAAAGCCATTGAACTATTGGCCAATAGGAATAAGTCCAGTTCTGAAATCAAGACCTTAGGTGAGCATCCTAAGACAGGAGAAACATTAGTTGTCAAAGATGGAAGGTATGGACCCTATATTAGTGATGGTAATGTAAATGCCGCATTAAAGGGGGAATTGGACCCTGAGAATATTACTCTTGAAGAGGCTGTAAGCATTATTGATCATAAAAGGCTTAATCCTCCTAAAAAAAGGCGAACTCGAAAAAAGAAAAAATGAGAGTAAGCAAAATAAACCTTAAATACTAATTTCTACATGAGATATGGATAAGACCATTGAAAAGATAGTATCACTGTGTAAAAGGAGAGGGTTCATCTTTCAGAGTTCCGATATTTATGGAGGATTTTCAGCCGTTTATGATTATGGACCTCTTGGCATAGAATTAAAAAACAACATCTCACAACTCTGGTGGAAGGAGATGACCCAGGCCCATGAAAACATTGTAGGTCTTGATAGTGGTATTCTGATGCATCCAAAAATATGGGAAGCATCGGGTCATGTTGGAGCATTCAATGATCCTCTTGTGGATTGCAAACAATGTAAATCACGTTATCGTGCGGATGAGTTTTCAGAAAAGTATTCCTCGATCGACTGGCAAGATACACAATGCCCAAAATGTGGCACCACTGGAAACCTGACCGAACCAAGACAATTCAACCTGATGTTCAAGACACATGCCGGACCTGTTGAGGAAACTGGTACAGAGGCTTTTTTACGACCTGAGACTGCCCAAGGAATCTATGTGAATTATCAATTGGTCCAAGGAGCAATGCGAATGAAGATACCGTTTGGCATTGCACAGATTGGCAAGGCTTTCCGAAATGAAATCATTGCAAGAAATTTTATTTTTCGAACCAGAGAGTTCGAACAAATGGAGATGCAATACTTTGTAAAGCCTGGAACTGATGATGACATCATGAAAAACTGGAAAGAAAAACGTCTAGAATT
Source organism: uncultured bacterium (assembly GCA_964478995.1). Classification (GTDB taxonomy): domain Bacteria; phylum Fidelibacterota; class Marinisomatia; order Marinisomatales; family UBA1611; genus NZWG01. The sequence continues at coordinate 24,294 of CAYZJY010000008.1, read as the reverse complement.
TTATTTTGAAAAACTTGGGATCAGTTCAGATAAGTTACGCTTTCATGAACACGGTGATAATGAGCTTGCACATTATGCCAAGGAGGCCTGGGACATTGAATATGATTTCCCATTTGGATGGTCCGAGATCGAAGGAATTCACAATCGGACGGACTACGATCTTTCTCGACATGAAGAATTTTCAGGAAAAAATCTCACCTATTTTGACCAACCAAATAATGATAGATTTTTACCTTATATCATTGAAACATCAGCGGGACTTAATAGAATGCTTCTGACTGTCCTTGCAGATGCTTACTGGGAAGATGAGGCCAATAGCCGCACTGTAATGAAATTTCATCCAAGACTTGCACCCGTTAAGGCTGTCATCTGCCCTCTTTTGAAAAAAGATGGCCTGCCTGAAAAAGCAAGGGAGATCATGGACCTTCTTAAACCTCACTTTAAGGTCATATATGATCAGCAAGGCTCAATAGGGAAAAGGTATTATAGACAGGATGAAGCAGGAACACCATTCGGAATAACGGTCGATCATCAATCATTGGAAGACGATTCAATAACATTACGTAATCGCGATACCATGGAACAGGACCGCATTTCCATAGATCAATTACTTAATTATATAAACGATAGTTTTTAAAGATATTTTTTCTTTTTGTTCTATCCTCGCTTTATTAACATTTTGAATAAAGAATGAATAATATGAGCATGACATCAATAAAAAAATATTTCTTATTCTGCTACATCCTGATTATTAATATTAGTTGTGAACAAAAAAAAATCGTAGCCCCTACTATCTTTTCAAAAATGGTCTCACATCAGAATTTGGGATTGGCTTATTTAGAAGAAGAAAGATATTCTGATGCTGTTAGTGAATTCACAGCATTAATTCATATTGCCAAAGAAGAGCCCTTAGGCTATGCAAATCTTGGTTTGACCTATATGCGAATGAGTGGTGAATTACATAACTCAGAAGAATGGCTGAATAAAGCATTAGACCTATCACCCAATAACCCTGATATTTTATTTTTATTAGCAAAAGTATATGAATTAACTGACCGTAAAGAACAAGCAATCAATAGTCTTCAAAAGGTAGTAGTAAAACACCCAGACCACATAAGGTCATTATACCAATTGGGAATCATGTTTTCAAATACCTCCATCTCAAATGAAAAACAAAAAGCGATAAAATACCTTCTTAGGGTCTGTGAACAAATACCTGGGAATATTGCTTCCTCATTAAAACTGATTGAGTTATTAATTGAAAACAATAATACAAGCGATGCTCTCCATCAATTACAGACCCTAGTACAAACCCTCCCTGTCATTTCTAAGGATGAAAATAAACTACTACGAAATATTATGGAATTACTCCATGAGGAGAGAACACAAGAAGCAAAAATACCAATCATCATGTTCCATAATTTGCTAAAACCCAATGATATATATCAGGCTTCAATCTTTAAATTAAGAGGGACAAAGGGTCCCATTGCAGGAAGCCCTTTATTTCATTTTTTAAATACAAAAATAAGTTATAAGGGTAGTGATAATAAAATAAGTAATCACGTTGCTTTTACCGATGTTTCGCAAGAAACAAAATTGAATTTGATAAATGAAAAACTTGATCCAATGCATGTGGATGGATCTAATTCCCCATTATTTGCCTTAGGTGACCATGACCTAGATGGAGACCTAGATCTTTTTGTCTCTGCCAGGTCAAATGTTGCAAATGGGAGCATCCAATATTTATTACGAAATGAACAAGGCACTTTTACTGATCAAACCTCTCTATCCAAAATCGCACATGCCGGAAATGATGTATCAGCAAGTTTTTCTGATTATAATAATGACGGTTATCTGGATCTTTTCATATGCAATACCAAACAAGATAAACTCTATAAAAATCTAGGCGGTGGTAAATATTTATCAGAAGAAAACATCGGTATGGATTATGTTAATAATAGCCAGAAAGGCCTATTCTTAGACCTTGACCTTGAAGGTGATCTGGATCTATTCATAGCATCTGATAACAAAAATAAATTTTATAGAAATAATTCAGATGGTACTTTTACTGAAACAGGTAATAGTTCTGGTTTAGATGGCACAAGCATTAATAGCATCGATGTCGCCTTTTCAGACTTTGATGATGATGGCGATCTGGATCTATTTGTATTGAACAAGGATGGGTCCCACTTTTTTTATGATAATTTGAGACAAGGTCGTTTTAAAGACATAACAAGATCCACTGGGATTGATTTTGTTGATAATCCACAAAATGTAATGACTGTTGATTATAATAATGATGGCTTAGTTGATATTTTTATTTCTGGTCTCAAGGAACATCTATTGTATAAAAATCTTGGTGAATCAAAATTTGAATTAGATATTGCTTGGGATAAAATAAAAATACACATGAAAAAAACCCTTCATGGAGCTCTTGTTAGTTTTATTGATGCAGATAATGATGGTTATGAAGACATGTTAATATCTAGTCCCATGGATGACACCGAAGACAATGCCTTGTATTTGCTATATAATGATGGTGATGGAGAATTCATGATGCCTTTGATGGTGGCTAATATCAATTCTAGATATGTGAAACAAATGCAAGTTGCTGATTATGACAATGATGGCGATCTGGATATATTTCTTTCAACTGCGAGTAATCAAATTCGATTGCTTCGGAATGATGGTGGCAATCTCAATAATTTCATTAAAGTAGAATTAACAGGCCTAAGGACAGGGAGCAGTAAGAACAATTATTTTGGCATTGGTTCCAAAGTGGAATTAAAGACTGGAGATCTCTACCAAATAAAATACATGGAACAACCGTCAATGCATTTTGGCATTGGAGACCAAGATAGTGCAGATGTCATAAGAGTGGTATGGAGTAATGGTGTATCACAAAACCGATTCAAGCCTCAAAAAAATCAAAAAATAGTAGAAAAACAGATATTGAAAGGCTCTTGCCCTTATTTATTTGGATGGTCTGGTAATGAATTTGAATTCATTTCTGATGTCCTATGGCCAAGCGCGCTTGGAATGCCTCTTGGAATTATGGCAGGGGAACCAATGTACGCCTTCCCTAACTCTACAGATGAATACTTAAGGGTACCTGGAGAAAGATTGAAAATAATAGAAGATTCTTACTTGCTTCAGTTTACAACAGAATTGTGGGAGACACCTTATCTTGATAAAATAAAGTTAATGGTTATTGACCATCCTAAGGATGTTGAGGTTTTAATTGATGAGACCTTTATACCGCCACCTTATCCAGAATTTCGAATTTATAGTTATAAAGAAAAAAACTTACCTGTTAAGGCATTAGACTCCAATGGCAATGATCAACTACAAAAAATAAGCCTAAGGGATAATGAACACATTGCAAACATATATCCTGACCTCTATCAAGGAGTGACTGAATTCCATGACCTTATTCTTGAATTTGAAAATCTAAATACTACTGATTCTCTTTTTCTTTTTTTGCAAGGATGGTTATTCCCAACTGATGCTAGCATAAATGTAAACCTATCACATTCAGATAGTTTGGGCTCAATATTCCCGTATCTTCAAATTCCAAATGAAAGAGGTGAATGGAAAACGATGATAAAGAACATAGGATTCCCTAAAGGTAAAAATAAGACCATGGTCATTGATCTAACTAATAAATTCATTAATGATGATTATCGCATCAGAATCAGAACAAACATGCAGATATATTGGGACCATGCTTTCATTGCAAATAGTCATTATGACAAAAATATTAATACATTGGAATTAAAACCAATTTTTGCAGATCTACATTACCGTGGTTTTTCTAAAATATCACAGAAAAATCATAGTAGCCCACATATACCCAATTACTATTCTGTGGAAACAGGTCAAAAATGGCGAGACCTAATTGGAACATACACTAGGTACGGTGATGTACTAGAATTACTAATGGAATCTGATAATAAATATGTCATAATGAATTCCGGGGATGAGATCACACTTAAGTTTGATGCTTCAAACCTCCCCAACTTACCGATTGATTGGACTAGGGATTTTCTTTTTTACAATGATGGTTGGTTAAAAGATGGAGATCTAAATACCGCGCATGGGAAAACGGTACAACCTCTTCCATTCCATGGCATGGTATCATATCCTGAAGGTGCAGAAAATAAATATCCATTAGATGAAGAGCATAATTCTTATAGAAAAAAATATAATACTCGTAAAATAACTACTGATGATTTCAGAGGATTTCTAAAAAATTGAAAAAAGTGATTTTCTCATTCTATATTGTTATATCAAATGACTGAAAGATTAAAATATCATGTTGTAAACATTGCACCCACGATCTTATTTCTATTGTGTGTAAATAATTTTGGGTTTGCTAGTGATGTTCAGGATAAAATCTATCTGGAAGATAGAACAGATCATTCAGGAATAGATTTTATTCATTATGCACCTAGGCCGCGCTGGTGCGAGATAGGACCCTCCGTTGTGGGTGCAGCAACCAATGAAGGTCTAAGTTTGGTCTTTGAAGAAGAAAAGGAATACTGGAGATCAAATAATCGTCTATTAACAATGGATGAATTCGCGAATGTTCATTTAATAAAAATGAACGGGTCTGGTGGTGCATGGCTTGATTATGACCTAGATGGAGATTGGGACCTGTACCTTGTAAACTGTCAAGGCGAAGAAGCAGACATCACTAATTCACTTTATGAAAATCTAGGCGATGGAAAATTCATGAAATTATCTGAAACTGGCGCTGAGGATATTGGAGAAGGCATGTCTGTATCAGTATCTGATTATGACAATGATGGTGATTCCGATCTCTTTATTACCAATTATGGTGATTTTAAACTTTTCAGAAACAATGGAGATAAAACATTTAGTGATGTATCCGCAATTGCATTCCCTGAGGGTATCAAGGATTGGTGGTATGGAGGTTCTACTTGGGGAGACTATGACCTTGATGGTGATCTTGACCTTTATGTTGCTGGATATGTTGATTTTTCTAGAAGGCCTCAATATACCAGTTTAAGATTCCCAATGGACTTTGGAGGCCTACCCAATACATTATACAGGAATAATGGTGATGGTACTTTTACAGATGTAACGTCAGAACTAAATATATTAACTGATGCATCAAGAAAATCCATGCAGGTCGTCTTTCATGACTTTAATGATGATGGGTTTCCTGATCTTTTTGTGGCAAATGATACTGACGCAAATGGTTTCTATTTAAATCGCGGTGACGGTACCTTTAAAATCTTTTCTGGCCCTAGTGGACTAAGCACTACGGATGGGAGCATGGGACTTGCGCTTGGCGACATGAACAATGATGGCATGACAGATATTGTTTATACAAACTATGCTGCGGAGGTCAATACTCTTGCTTATCTAGTAGATAATAAAAGCAGCAATGATGGAAGCTTAAAGAATGCAGTGTTTATCCATAGTTTTGATTCACCAATGGTACACAAACTTTCATGGCCAAACATAAGTTGGGGACCAGGTCTATTTGACATGGATAATGATGGGGATCTTGATCTGTTTTTTGCAAATGGACATTTAAATTCAGTAAGTGGTGATAATAGGCAATCCAACCTACTCTTTGAAAATAATGGCAAAGGATTTTATAAAGACATATCAAATTCTTCAGGCATACTTGCCACTGGTAAACGAATACATCGGAGTGCAATGTTCGCTGATTACGATAATGATGGGAAAATAGATATGTTCATAACGGTCAATGGTCAACAAATTGAAGATGGTAAGGGGAATACCATATTCGATGCAAATCAGGGGAAAGGAATTCTTCTTCAAAACAAATCTAAAACAAAAAATAATTGGATAAAAGTGCGTTTGGAAGGTGTTCAATCAAATCGAGATGGATTTGGCACGGTAGTCAACATACAATCAAATAATATTGACCAGAAGCAGTCCCTTGTTTCAGGGCAAGGTTACTTTTCAAATCATGCAAAAGAACTTTATTTTGGCTTAGGGAACTCCGATATTGTTGACATAGTTGAGATCAAGTGGCCTAGTGGCCTAAAACAAATATTTAATGATGTTTCTTCGAACCAGACCATGTACATATTGGAAGGTGACAATAACTACATTAAAAAACATCGAGATTAAAAAGGCATTATTGATCTAATCTCATATTATTTTATATATTTTACCGCCAAAATATGAACTACCAATTTTCTTTTCTAGAAATTTGCTGAGTTCAGATAACTTTTTTATATCTATTCCCATGTCATAGCCTAATGAATCCAATAAATAAACTGTATCTTCAGTAGCGATGTTTCCTTTTGAATTTTTTATGAAAGGCGAGCCACCAATTCCTCCTAAAGATGTATCAATTTCCTTAATTCCAAAATTCAAGGCAGTAAACAGATTTACTAGACCTAGGCCATTGGTATTGTGGAGATGAATAGATATTTCAATATCAGGAAATTTATTATTAATCCATTCCAATACACTTGCGACATTTGGGGGGGTTGCCATGCCTGTTGTATCACAAAGAGAAATTCTTTTTACACCCATTTCAATTATTTGCTTTAACCGTTCAAGCACATTTGATTGACCAGAATTCCCATTTTCTTCATATCCCCAAACACATTGTAGACCTGCTCGAAGATTCAAGGAATTTTTTTTAGACATGGTAACAATATCTTCAAGTTGTTTCAATGAGCGCGATACATCCATTGCCAGATTTTTTTGACTATACCTCTCACTAACAGAAATTGAGGTCTCTATCTTTCTCAATCCACAAGCCATGGCTCTTTCAATACCTTTTTGATTGAAAATGAGACCACTGAATTCAATACCATTTATTTTAGATATCCTCTTAACAAGAGTTTCTGCTTGTGCCATTTGTGGCACTCGTTTTGGATTGACAAAACTTGCAATTTGGATGTTCTTAATTCCAGCTTCAATAAGCCCATGGATTATGGATAGTCTATGCTCAATACTGAGGTTTCCTTTTATATTTTGTAAGCCATCACGTAGACCTACTTCCATAATTTCAATTCTGTTATTCATTCAATTATTTTGACTAAATTAATTTGATTTTGACCTATGAAATATTATCATCATTACCGAATCATAATGATCATAAAATAAATGATCTTTAAAAATTAATAATCCAGAATGGAAAATATTATCAAATGAAAAAATTAACATTACAATTATTGTTCTACATTCAATTTATTTCCCTAACTAGTGGTGCAAGCCCCGATCCAGTTTTTGGTGAAAATGGCATGGTGGTATCAACCAGTAAACAAGCATCTGAAGCAGGAATTTCCATTCTAAAAAAGGGTGGTAATGCAATCGATGCCGCAGTTGCAGTAGGCTTTGCTTTGGCAGTGACTTCTTCTAGCAATGGCAATCTGGGAGGAGGAGGGTTTTTGGTTGCTGCCTTTTCTAATGGACAATATATAAGTCTTGACCATAGGGAAAAAGCCCCCTCAGACTCAAATAGAGATATGTTTTTAAATGACTCTGGTACAGTAGTCTCAGGGATGTCATTATACTCACGTGCAAGTAGCGGAGTACCAGGTACTGTAGATGGGCTTATTAGAGCATTGGAAGATCATGGGTCTGGAACCATCTCATTGAGACAAGCACTAGCCCCAGCAATTAAATTAGCTGACAAAGGATTTTTGATCTCTCACCATGAAGCGAAAAGATTTAATGCATATAAAAGATTCTTTCAAGAGAATGATGCTGCAGCAAAGATCTTCATCCAAAAAGATCAAACACCATGGAAGCAAGGGGATCGATTCATCCAAAAAGATCTTGCAAGAACACTAAAACGTATATCAAAATATGGACGTGAAGGATTTTATTCAGGACATATAGCAAATTTGATCGTTAGGGAAATGAAAAAAGGAAATGGGCTTATTTCAGTTGATGATCTAAAAAACTATCGTTCTAAATATCGTGAACCAATTATTGGTTATTATAAGGATCATCAAATCATATCGATGGGACCTCCAAGTTCAGGCGGAGCACTTCTGGTAAACATGTTAAACATGCTAGAACAGTATTCGGCTGATAGTTTGCGCTGGAATTCTTCTGATTATGTTCATATAATGACCGAAATACAACGGAGAGCATATGCTGACAGAGCAGAACATATGGGTGACCCTGATCATTGGCAGGTTCCGTTGGAAATGTTTAAATCAAAGAAATATGCAAAAAATAGAATAAGCGACATAAAAATGAATCAAGCGACACCAAGCAATAAAGTATATGCTGGGAATCCAAATGGATATGAATCTCCTGAGACAACCCATTATTCTGTTGTGGATCAATGGGGAAATGCAGTAAGTGTTACAACAACAATTAACCTATCTTATGGTAATGGATGCATTGTCGAAGGCGCCGGGTTTTTTTTAAATAATGAAATGGATGATTTTTCAGCAAAGCCAGGTATTCCAAATGCATTTGGACTAATTGGTAATGAAGCCAATGCTATTGCTCCTGGGAAAAGACCCCTCTCTTCAATGACTCCTACTATCATATTAAAAAATAATAAACCATTTTTGGTAGTAGGCTCGCCTGGTGGTTCAACCATAATCACTACAACAATGCAAACTATTTTAAATGTGGTGGATCATAAAATGGATATCAAAGAAGCTGTTTGTTCTTCTAGATTCCATTCTCAATGGTTACCAGATGTAATTCAAATTGAACCTAGAGGGTTAACAAAAGATGTCTTGGCCAATCTTAAATCAAGAGGACATGAAATAATATATCGTGGTGGATATATTGGTGAATCAAACGGAATAATGATCACAGATGATGGATTATTTGGAGGAGGTGATTGTCGAGGTGAAACATCTGCAATAGGTTATTAAACGCCTAGAATATCATCAATCAAATTCAAGTAGATCGAAGATCCGATTAACAGTGCTTTTTCGTCCATGTTAAAATGTGAACAGTGATGCGGTGTCCCAAATAATTCCTTTTCATTTGGTGCAGATCCTACAAAAAAGAAACACCCAGGTTTTTTTTGCAAATAATACGCGAAATCCTCGCCTCCCATGGAAAGATAAGGTGCTGCTGCATTATCCCCCACAACCTGAGTTGCGGCTTGTAAAACCTTTTTTGTAGGTTCTGGATGATTGATCGTTGGTGGATAACCATCCTTATAGTCTAGCAGGATCTCTGCATCATAAGTTTTAGAAACTCCATCTATGATTTCTTTCATTCTTTGTTTTATTAGATTACGATTCTTTTCAGTATAAGCACGAGCAGTGCCAGATAAAGACACCTCATCCGCAATTATGTTAAAATTATGGCCCCCATTGATCTTGCCAATTGATACAACAGTACTTTCGAGAGGATTTGTATTCCTGCTGACTATGGTCTGAAATGCTTGAACAAGATGCGAAGCAACAACAACTGCATCAACTGTTCCTTGTGGTGCAGCGCCATGCCCACCAATTCCCTTTATCTTAATATCGAACATGTCTGCTGCGGCTAGAACAGGGCCATCTTTAACCCCAACTTCCCCAACAGGTTGGTAGTTCCATACATGGATTCCATAGATCTCGTCAACACCATCTAAACAACCATCATCGATCATGTACCTCGCTCCACCCTCTCCTTCCTCTGCTGGTTGAAATATGAAACGGATCGAACCATTATAAGATCGTTCGTTATCGGAAAGCACTTTTGCAGCACCCAATAACATCGCCATATGACCATCATGACCACATGCATGCATCACACCTTCATTTTTCGAAGAAAAATCTAGGCCACTTGTCTCTTTTATTGGTAGTGCATCCATATCTGCTCTAAGACCGATCATCGGTCCATCTCCAAACTGGAGGTCTGCAGTAACGCCAGTTTTTCCTACTTTCTCTTTGGGTTCCATCCCCATGGATCTTAATTCTTTGAGAATAACATCTCCCGTGCGGTGTTCTTTGAATGCAAGTTCAGGATATTCATGAAAATCCCTACGCCATTTTATGATAGAATCTTTAATTGTAATTATTTCTTTTCGAATATTCATTATTTTATCCCTTCAATGATTCCGGAAAGCAGTCTTATCATTTTATCTGTTGATCTTCCTGCATTTTCTAATACCTCCCCATGGGTAAGAGGTTCTTTGGAAATTCCTGCTGCAAAATTAGTTAGTAATGACAATGTTAACAATTTGAGTCCAAGCGTTCCACCTTCTCTTATCTCTGGTAGAGTGCTCATACCAACGGCATCACCCTTTAATGACCTAAAATATTGAATCTCAGAAGATGTCTCATATGCTGGCCCAAGAACCCAACAATAGTTTCCTTTTGCAATTGTAATATTATTTTTCAATGCTACTCTACTCGCCATCAGGTCTAATTCTGGGGAATGATATTTATTATCCATTATGAGTTCTGGATCATCATAACCATCCTGAAATGTAAAATCAATATGCCCCTCAATTATCATGATGGTTCCGGGCGGGTTTTCTTTTCTTAGGCTACCTGCTGAATTAGTTATGATCAAATTTTTAATTCCACATTCTTTTAAAACTCTAATCGGGAAGACCACCTCATCCATTGAGTAACCTTCATACATATGTAGCCTCCCGCTAGCCACAAGGATCTCCCTTTCATTTAATTTGCCTATGGTCAATTTACCTGAATGACCTTCGACCGTTGGCTCTGGATAATGAGGAATCTCAGAATATTTAAGAGTCCTTTTGTCTTTTAAGGAATCAGTAAATCCTCCCAGACCAGAACCTAAGATAACTGCTGTATTGCCTTTGAATCCAGTTTGATTCAAAATAGTAATGGATGCTTGGTCAACTTTTCCCATGGTTTTATTCTGCCTTTGTCACTAATTGTCCACAACCAGCATCAATGCCCTGACCTTTGCTCCACCTTATGGTTACTGGGAATGGAGCTTTCTCTAATGCATTTAAAAACTTATCAACTCTTTCATCATTTGGACGTTTATAGGGACCATTAATCTCATTATAAGGAATGATGTTCAACTTGCAATTAATCGATCCTAATAAACGAATCAGGGCTTTTGCATCCTTAGTATCATCATTGATTTTTAAAAGCATTACATATTCAAAGGTTATTTTCTTTTTTGATCTGACCGTATATTCCCTTGAAGCATTGATCAATTCCAAGAAGGGATAGGTCTTTGTGATGGGCATGGTCTTTAAACGTTGTTTTTCATTAGAGGCATTCAAACTTACTGCTAGTTTATAGGGCTGCCCTTCTTTTGCAAATTGGTTGATCTTCCTGGTTATCCCTGATGTAGATATCGTAATCCTCCATGCTCCCATGTTAATACCTTTTGGGTGATGAAGAAGATGTGCGGCCTCCATTGTATTCTCATAATTTAAAAATGGCTCTCCCATTCCCATAAATACAACATTAGTAATCCTATCATCGCTTATCTTCTGAAGTTGTAGAAATTGATCTAAAATTTCCCCAATGGTGAGATTTTGTATAAACCCCATTTTAGCTGTAGCACAAAAATCACAGTCCACTGCACAACCAACCTGAGTTGATAGACATACTGTGACCCTTTTGCCCTCTTTCATTAACACAGATTCAATCATATTACCGTTTGCCAATGCAAATAGATATTTTTTTGTCTGCTTTGAATTAGAGATATCCTTATTGATAAGCATTAATGGATGGATGGAGAAATCTTTGAGTTTTTCTCGCAATGCAATTGGAAGATTAGACATTTTCTCGTAGTCATCCACTTTTTTGGAATACAACCATTCAAATAATTGCATCCCTCTAAATTTCTCGGTACCCAAGGATAGAACTAGAGCCTCTAGATCTTCCAGTTTCTTACCTATCAATGATGGATATGAGTTTATGAATTTATCCATTAAACTAAATTTTTATTTATCATGGTGGCTAAACATTCGTAATGTATTTTATTGATTATATCCTTATTCTTCCTTTCTAGGTTACCACAGCTTCGGTAATTTTTGCCCCAAATTATAAAAAAATAAAGTATTGATCACATGACAGAAAAACAACAAGACCTTATTGCATTTGAAAAGTTAGCCCAAATGAGGGAATCTTTTTTGAAAGAAATTGGCAAGGTGGTAATTGGTCAGCAGGAAATATTAGAACATCTTCTCATAGCATTATTATCACAGGGACACTCCTTATTAGTAGGGGTCCCAGGTCTGGCAAAGACGCTTATAATAAAGACTTTATCTGATGTGCTTGACCTCTCATTTAAACGGATTCAATTCACCCCTGATCTGATGCCTAGTGACATAACAGGAACAGAATTAATTGATGTTGATGTCAATACAGGCCAAAGGTCCTTTAGGTTTTATAAAGGTCCTGTTTTTGCAAATATCGTACTTGCTGATGAGATAAATAGAACACCACCAAAAACCCAATCTGCATTATTAGAGGCAATGCAAGAACATAAAGTAACTGCGGGTGGAAAAACTTATGACCTCGATGAACCATTTTTTGTGCTTGCTACCCAGAATCCAATTGAACAAGAAGGGACATACCCTCTCCCCGAGGCACAATTAGATCGTTTCATGTTTAATTTGAATATTGAATACCCTACCAATGATGAAGAGATATCAATAGTCCGAGGGACAACTTCGATCAAGGAATCTGCACTGGAGCCTGTGATAACAAAATCTGAAATAACATCCTTTCAAGATCTTATTAGAAGGGTTCCTTCATCAGACAACATTGTGGAATACGCAGTTAAATTATCAGCCTCCACTAGGCCTAACGCTGATCTTGCTCCTGATTTCATTCGCAGATCTGTAGACTGGGGTGCTGGTCCTAGAGCATCGCAATATCTTGTCTTGGGGGCAAAGGCAAAGGCCGTTCTTGATGGAAGACCATCGCCTAACATAGGAGATGTAAAATCATTGGCAGGACCAATCCTTAGACACCGGGTCCTCCCCAATTTCAATGCGGAAGCAGAAGGACTAAAAGTAGAAGATATAATAGACCAATTAATTGACCATTTAAGTGATTAAATGACAATTGACATTGACAAGAGAAAGTATTTACAACCGGAGACTGTTGCTCTCTTGAATTCAATGGCATTGCGAGCACGATTGGTTGTAGAGGGCTACATCATAGGACAACATCGAAGCCCTTACCATGGGTTTTCTGTAGAATTTGCTGAACATAGAGCATATGGGGCGGGTGATGAAATACGTCATATTGATTGGAGACTGTTTGGAAAAACTGATAGGCTGTATGTAAAACGTTATGAGGAAGAAACCAATCTACGTGCATACATAGTCTTGGATACTAGTCGGTCCATGCTATATAATAGCGGGAATGTATCTAAACTGATTTATGCTAATTCATTGGCAGCATCTTTATCTTATCTAATGATCAATCAACAAGATGCTGTTGGATTAGCACAATTCTCAAAAAAAATTGACAAGTTTATCCCACCAAAATCAAAACCAAGCCATCTTAGTCTTATTCTTGCACAATTGGATGATCAAAAAGCAGGAAAAGATACCAAAGTTGGACTAGTCCTCCATGAACTTGCAGAAAGAATAAAAAAACGAGGCATAGTGGTCTTGATATCAGATCTTCTAGATGAACCAGAAAATATCATGAGCGGTTTAAAACATTTCAGGCACCAGAATCAGGAGGTCATTGTTTTTCATGTCCTAGATAGAAAAGAATTAGAATTTGATTTTAATACACGTACTAAGTTCTTAGACATGGAATCAGGACAAGAGATTGTGACCGAGCCATGGCACATTCGATCAAATTATACTGAACTGATCAATGGTCTTCAAGATCAATATAGGAAGGAATGCAGGGAGTATCTGATTGACTATGTTCCTATTTTTACAGATCAGAGTCTTGACATAAGCATAACAGAGTACTTGAAAAAAAGAAAAAAATTATTCTAATTGCCTTCGGCAACATCCCTCTTATATCGTACCAATTCCAAATTCTTTTGATATGTTTCCTTGTTATCAATATCAATGATCATTACTGACTTTATCTTCTTTTCTGCCTTTCTATACCATCTGGAAGCTTCATCCAAGTTTTTTTCAAAACCGTCTGCGCCGTTTAAATAATTATCACCAAGACCTTCGAAAGACCTTGCCATGCCCAAGGCTGCTTCAAAGTCCTCTTCATTGAGAAAATAAGCCTCATCAAAGGCTAATTCTGCTGCTTCATAATTACTCATCTGGTTATGGATCACTCCAAGATTAAAATAAAGATCAGCCTTTGTTGTATCATTTTCCTCATTCGCAATTGCATTTTCAAAAACTTGTATGGACCTCTCTTTTTGCCCAAGATCATAGTATGTCCCAGCCAACTCTCGAAGTGCTTTACTATTTGAAGGTTCAATTTCAGTTGCCTTTTCATAATAAGGTAATATATCCTGGCTTGATTGGCCTGTGCGTCCCAAAATTTGAGCAGCACTAAAATTAGCCTCAAAACTATCAGGATTATTTTCTACTGCAACTAATGCAGCATCGATTGCAGATTGATTATCGTCTTTATCAAGATAACATTTGGCAAGTGTTGCATGAGTATTAGCATCTGAAGGATTGATCAATACTGCATTTTGAAAATGATCGATCGCTAATTCAAGATATTCTTTTTTATTATCAGGGTCATCTTGCATTTTCTTGAATTGTGAAACTCCAGCATTAAATTCTTTTGCCCAATAAAAATCTACATAATTGCTCACTGCTTCCTTAACAGCAATAAATGCGCCCCGAATTTCAATGACCTTTTCTGGATCTATGTCCATTGCTTTTTCAAAAAGCGATACCATGTCTTTCCACTCAGCATTTTGAGCATGTATTTCTATTGCCATTACCATCGGTATCTCAGGATTTTCTGGTTCAGCTGCCATTGCCTGAGGTAACCATTCTGCTGCTTTGGAAAAATCTGACTGTTGGATCGCCAATTTTGCTGTAGTGTATTCTTGGCTAGAACAGGAGATTATTAAAACCGTAAAAACTAATATGCCAAAAAAAGTCAAAATTTTGTTAATGTTCATAAATTCGTCCTTTGTTAAAATGTTCATTCAAAGTTTTCTAATTTAATTGAAACATAATTGTTCGTCCAAGAATTTGTATTCAATTATTATATTCCATAAATGTTCTTATAATATTTTTTTTGCCAAATTCATGATAGCATCCTTTTCGAACTGTGCACCTTGAATTTGGATTACTTCTTCTGCTAAATGCACTGCTATTTGACCTACATTACCATATTCTTTCCCCTTTGCCAAGGATGTTAAAAATCCTGCAGCATACATATCTCCTGCTCCTGTAGAGTCTAATGCATGGACGGGACTCGGCTTAATCACATGTTTCTCACCATTTTTAAAGATCAACGAACCTTTCTTCCCTAATTTGATACCACCCCAACTCACGATCTTCATGAGATTATCAATGCAAAAGTCCAAATTCTCCGATTCCATTAAAATTTGAATTTCTGATTGGTTTGCAAAAATGATATCTATTTCTTGATTAATAATTTTAAGGAACGAGTCTCTATTGCGACTTACGGCAAATGGGTCTGCAACATCAAATACGACCTTAACGTTATTATCATGTGCAATTCGGATTGCCTTTTTGATTGCTGATTTCTGTGAATCTGTATCCCACATATAACCAGTAAAATAAAGGAATTTTGATCTTGATAATTTTTCTTCATCTATATCATTGGAACAATATTCTTGGCACAAACCGAGATTGGTATTCATTGTTCTTTCACCATCTGGTGTGACAAGAATGATACTAGAACCGGTCCTACCATCCTTTCGAACCAAACCAGAGTCAACACCATATTCATTAACACGTTTCATGTATTTATTTCCTAGATCATCCATGCCTATTTTGCCAGAGATATGGGATTTTATTCCTAATCCAGTACAAGCTAAGATAGTATTAGGTGCTGACCCTCCCGGGAAATACTGAGGTGTTTTGTCCTTGAAATAACTGATCAACTGCTGTTGTCGTTTTTCATCAACTAGTTCCATGGTGCCTTTTTTTAATTCTAAACTAACTAGATCTTCATCAGTTGCATTAATTACAACATCGATCAAAGGATTACCTATTCCAAATATGAGAGGTGTATTTTCTGACATAATTTTTTTATTTATATAATAAATGATTTAATTGACAGGTAATGGAGTAGCGGAATGACCGCATGTTATCATATGATAAAATTTAACGTGATAAATAAACTCCAACAAATGTGAAAATTGTCACAATAATATTTATCTACTTGCCCAGCGAAATCTAAAAAAAGTATATTTAGGAACAATGAACACAAAAACCTTTGCAATTATTACAGATATTCATTCGAATTTGGCCTCGCTCGAAAAAGCATTGGCCATAATAGATGAAAAAGAAAACATAGATCAGGTCATTTGTTTAGGAGATTGTTTTGCATTAGGTCCTGAACCTGAGGCAACACTCAAAAAACTAAAGAGTATTCCAGATTGTATTTTCATTCGAGGCAATCACGATCGATATTTGATCGAAAAACTTTGGGAAGATGAATTGCCTTCTCTAGAGGGGATGGATCCCTATGACCCTATTTGTAAAGCAATTGTACAGAATGAAAAATGGACTGCAGAATTACTTGGCGATGAAGGACGTGAATTTTGTAGCAAAATGAAAATTGCACATCGAGAAATAGTAGGGAAGACACTTATTGAATTCTCACACGCATGGTATAAGCGAGATGATAAACCACCATCAGTTGAAGAAGCATTGCATTGGCGTGATAATATAATTAAATCCAATCCTGAGATAGAAAAGACCGTCTTTATTCACGGGCATGTCCATGTTCCAAGACATCAGATCATAGAAAATCTAACAATACTTTGCCAAGGCGCAACTGGTTTGCCTTTTGACCGCGATCAGCGTGGAGCCGTTGCATTTTTATCTGTGGCGAATAATGAGGTTCATTGGGAGGTGGATAGATACGAATACGATAAGGATATCACCACTGAGCAATTAGAAAAGCGTAAGCCACCTTTCTTTACTAATCTAAAAAACACAATCAAATTTGCATCAATACGAAATGACCTCTAGGTCAAGTTCCTTTTTTAGCATCATCCAACATAATTAGAGTTTTTCATGTATTATTTTGACCATAGCGCTACCACTCCTCTACTTCCTGAAGTATCAGAGTTAATGGATCATGTTAATAAAGATATCTATGGTAATCCTTCCTCTATTTATTCGATTGGAAGGAGATCTCGTTCGATCATAGAAAATGCGCGTAAGCAAATTGCAGAATCCATATCCGCAAAATCTGAACAAATTATTTTTACAAGTGGTGGAACTGAAGCAAACAATCAGGTATTCTGGTCCTTGATCAATAAGGAGAAAAACCATGTTGTGTCTAATGTAATTGAACACCCTGCTGTAATAAAGGTACTTGAATTTCTTGAAAATTTAGGACTTGACCATGATCTCGTTGGTGTAAGAAAAGATGGAATTATTTCCGTTGATGACATAACCGAAGCAATAAAACCAGAAACCTGTCTCATTTCCTTGATGCTTGCGAATAATGAGATCGGGACCTTGCAGCCCGTTGAAGAGATTGTTAGCATCGCAAAAGAAAGAGACGTTCTGGTCCACACTGATGCAGTACAATGTTTGGGAAAGATAAAGGTAGATGTATCATCTCTTGGTGTAGATTTTTTAAGCCTTTCGGCTCATAAGTTTTATGGTCCAAAGGGAATTGGAATACTATATGTCAAAAAGCCTGAAAATTTTTCTTCGTTGATCATAGGAGGAGGCCAAGAAAAAAATCTTCGTGCAGGTACAGAAAACATTTCAGCCATTGCAGGTATGGGTCTTGCTGCCGAGACCATAACAAATTCACTGGATAAAAAAACCTCGTCTCTGATAAAATTTGAACAACAATTAAAAAATGGATTGAATAGATTTTTCAAAAACACAATTTACAATGGTAATCAATCCAAAAAATTACCAGGTCTAGTAAATATCTCATTCCCTGGAAATAGATCAGGCATAATAATGAAAAAATTAGATAGGGCCGACATTGCTGTATCAAATGGTTCAGCTTGTGGATCTGGAGATATTAAACCCTCACCAATACTATCTTCTATTGGACTTGATGACTCCATAAACCTTTCCACATTAAGATTTAGTTTTGGCTCATCCAATACATCACAGCAAGTAGATTACCTATTAAATGAATTAGAATCCATTCTTATTGAAAAATGAGCCGAATCATCATAGGCATGAGTGGAGGTGTTGATAGTGCGGTAGCTGCATCCATTCTTATTGAAAAAGGATATGATGTCGAGGCTATTTTTATGAAAAATTGGGAAGAAGATTCTGAATATTGTACTTCTGAACAAGATTATATGGATGCATTGCAGGTATGTGATAAACTAAACATCCCGCTTCATTCAGTGAATTTCTCCAAAGAATATTGGGATCGAGTATTCAAGTATTTCTTAGAAGAATATAAAAATGGACGTACTCCAAATCCCGACGTACTTTGTAATAACGAAATAAAATTCAAGGAATTTCTCAATTATGCCATTGAACTCGGTGCTGATAAGATTGCGACTGGTCACTATGTTCGAAGTGATGACCAAAATGGAAAGGTCAAACTGCTAAAGGGTTTAGACCATGATAAAGATCAGAGTTATTTCTTATATGGACTGGATCAGAGACAAATTTCGAGTGCATTTTTCCCAATTGGAGATCAAATTAAATCCAAGGTTAGAAAAAAAGCGGAAGAACTTGGCTTTGATAACCATGGCAAAAAAGATAGTGTCGGAATCTGTTTTATTGGAGAGAGGAATATCAAAGATTTTTTAAAACAATACATACCTGCAAATCCTGGGAAAATAGTCACATTGGATGGTTTGAATATTGGACAACATGATGGTTTGATGTACTATACAATTGGGCAACGAAAGGGACTAGGAATTGGAGGTGGACATACTGATATCGATGGGGCTTGGTATGTCATCGATAAAGATCTTAACAATAACGAATTAATTGTTGGTCAAGGACACAATAATGCTGCCTTATATCATAAATATATTAAAGCCTCAAAACTCCATTGGATATCTGGAGACAGTCCTAAGAATGAACGATTAAATGCAAAAATTCGTTATCGTGCAAACGACACTCCCTGCCAAATCAAAGATATGAATAAAGAAAATATCACCATAGAATTCGAAAAATCATGTTTTGGAATCGCACCCGGACAATCAGTTGTCTTCTATGATGGGGAAATTTGTCTAGGCGGCGCAATAATTGATTCTTATTCAAATTAATTATTTTATAAAAAATCATTGTCTTCTATTTTGGAACAATCATACCTGTATTAAATTCATTTGATTATGAGAGTACCTTTAAAACCAATTCTTTTGATTAGTTTGTTCCTGTCAGCGCTTTCTGCACAATTTCGTGCGGATGTACAAACTGAATCAATTCCTTCAAATTTGAATGGGGAAATGGACTCCCAAGCCTCTCTTCATCTATTTGACTCGCATAGATTCAATATAAGTCATGGGTTTACGATGTCCATGGTGTCAAATGGACAAAACATGTTCTCTGTTGCTGGACTTACCAATAGGATATCATATTTAGCCATGGACAACTTGGAAATAGATGCTAACGTAACACTATATAAATCTCAACTACCTTTTCAACAACAAGGTAATTTGATGAATCAACTAGAATTAGCCTATGATGCTGGAGTAACCTATAAACCGACAAAAAATTCATTTCTGCAACTTAGGTTTCAGAATTTACCACATAACCAAAAATACCAAACTCGTTCACCCTTCAATATGAGGTTCATCCAATAAGTGGCTAAAAAAAGAGCCCGTCGCAGACCAAAAAAACAAAACCAACAGCATCTTACCTTAAATACTGCTATTGGTATTGTCGGTGTACTTCTTTTGGGATTTATTTATTCATTTTCTCAGAATTCATCTCATAGAGGTGTCCCAATTGAGGTCAAATTCCCGAAAAATGACGAACCTCGAAAACTCGCAGCTGAAGTTCATGATCTAAATCCAGTCCACAACATAAAGGTCGAAGTCCTTAATGGATGTGGAATCAAGGGAATAGCAGCAAAAACAGCGAAATATCTTTTGCTTGAGCATCAGGTAGATGTAATAAAATCAGATAATGCGGATAATCATGACTATCCAAATACTTTGATCATATCTAGGAATGAAAATATTGAAGCAGTTGAATTATTGAGAAAATCATTTGGAATTGCACATAATGACGTAACTGCGATTCAAACCAAACCCGATGAAGATCTTGGTGTGGATGTCACGATTATTCTTGGTAAGGACATTCATAACTACACCAAGGTCTTTGATTTCATCTCTAGCGCAAAATAAATGAAAAGATCCGAACCGGATTTCATTTCTGACCAACCACTCCTAAAGCAGATACTAAACCTCGCACTCTCTAAAAAGGCAGGCAGGATTATTGCAATGGATGTAAGGGGATTATCTTCTTTAGCAGATTTTTTTATTATTTGCCACGGTGAATCAGAGCCTCAGGTTAAAGCAATTACAGACCACATACGAAAAGGAACAGATTATAAACCCCGGCATTTGGAAGGTTATGAGAATCAAAATTGGATCTTATTAGACTACTTTGATATCGTGGTCCATGTATTTAAAAAGGATGAGAGAGAATATTATAACCTTGAACGTTTATGGGCAGATGCGCCTATAAAAGAGATTGATGATGACAAGACTTAAAGAAAAAATAATGAATTCCATTGGAGTAGCTCTTCGATCTTTATCCTTTCCCGAAAAAGATTACTCCCTTGCACCACCAAAGAACAATGAATTTGGAGATCTTTCTTCCAATATTGCATTATTGCTTGCAAAAGACCTTAAAAAATCACCCATGGACATAGGGAGAATCATAGCATCTGAATTGGGTAAGGACCTTGATGAGAATGTAACCAATGTATCTGTCACAAATCCTGGGTTCATCAATTTTGAGATTGATGATCAGTTTTTTCAATCTCAGGTTATTGAAATGATCAAACAAGATAAATCCTATGGAAAAGGAACAAAGGGCATTGGACAAACTGCAAATGTAGAATTTGTAAGTGCAAACCCCACTGGACCACTGACGGTAGGACATGGAAGAAATGCGATCTTAGGAGATACAGTTTCAAATATACTTGAATGGCAAGGATTTAAGGTTACACGTGAATATTATTTCAACGATGCAGGAAGACAGATGAGGATATTGGCTCAAAGTGTTGAAGCCCGATATTTTGAACTTTTGGGTCAAAGTCTAAATTTGCCTGAAGATGGATACCAAGGAGATTATATTAGAGACATTGCTAAAATTATTTTAGACGAAAAAGGAATGGAATTGGATAATGGATCTAAGATCTTCAAAGAAAAGGCAGAAGAGGTCATTTTTAATGACATAAAAGATTCTTTAAAGAAACTGGGAATTAATTTTGATCAATTCACAAATGAGAAAACATTCTATGAAAATGGTGATATTGATAGGTTCATTACAGAATTACGTAAAAAGAACCTAATATATGAAAAAGAAAATGCAACATGGTTCAAGGCTTCAGCACTTGGGAAAGAACAAGATAGAGTATATGTAAAGAGCACAGGAGAACCAACATATAGAGTACCAGACACAGCCTACCATCGTGATAAGATCAAGAGAAATTTTGATCTCATAATTGATATCTTTGGAGCAGACCATGCAGATGCATATCCAGATGTCATCACTGCTCTTGAGGCATTAGGACATAATACAGACCATATCAAGGTGTTGATATATCAGTTTGTTACTTTATTAAAAGGGGGCGAAAAAGTAAAAATGTCAACAAGAAAGGCTGATTTTGTTACTCTTGATGAACTTGTAGATGAGGTTGGAATAGATGTCGTGCGTTATTTCTTTATCATGCGAAGCATGAATTCACATTTAGATTTCGATCTAGACCTGGCTACAGACCAATCAGATAAGAACCCTGTATTTTATTTACAATATGCCCATGCTAGGATCAGTAATATTATTGCTCGTGCCAATGATGCACAGGAAAAATTAGATGGACCCTTTGATTGTTCATTATTGAACCACAAGGATGAGATCGATCTGTTAAAACATATGTCGCGATTTCCAGAGTTTGTTAATCTTGCATATGAAAATCTAGAACCACAGAATATTGCCAATTATCTCCAAGAATTATCATCAAGATTCCACAAGTTTTATAATAATTGCAGGGTCATCATTGATGATATTGAACTTTCTAAAGCAAGGTTAGCCACCGTAAAGGCTGCCAAGGTCATACTTATCAATGGATTCAAAATACTTGGAGTCTCAGCCCCTGAGAGAATGTAATGATTGATTTTATTCAATCTGAGACTCAGTTTTTTATATTTTGTCTCACAACTCTTTTTACCTTGATCAATCCCATTGGTATTGCTCCATTACTTGTAATAATGACAGAAAGGTTTTCTAAGCAAGAACGGATTAATATTGCAAAAAAGGGCTCTGCCACTGCTTTTTTTACATTGATACTTTTTGCATGCCTTGGATCTCTGATCTTTAGTTTTTTTGGTATTACACTTGAAGCTTTTCAGATCATGGGAGGAATCCTATTCTTTCGAAATGGTCTAAGGATGCTTGATGCAAAAGTAGGTCGTTCAAGAACAACTCCAGCAGAACAGGAAGAATCTCAAGAAAGTGATGATATCGCGATTAGCCCCATTGGGATACCCTTGATAGCAGGACCCGGAGCAATTACTGCGACCATGCTTTTATCTAGCCAAACCCCACAAATATATAGTTACCTTACCCTTGGTTTGTCAATTATGATCGTATTAGCATTTGCTTATGCCATACTAAGAAATGGAGATGTGCTAATGAGGGTATTGGGGACATCCATAATGCGCATTATCCAACGACTCATGGGGCTCATACTACTAGTGATCGCAGTACAGTTTATCATCAATGGAATAGTTTCAGTGATCAAACCAATTTTACATTGATCATTTTAATAACAACATTTTTTTGATCATGGAAGTAGGTCCTGCACTAATCTGTAAAAAATAAATTCCTGTACTAACCAGATTCCCTGAATCATTTATTCCATTCCAAACATACTTATGCCTACCTGGCATCATGCCATTAAGGTCAACTGACCTAATATTTCGACCCATTAGGTCAATTATCCTTATTTGTACATCTCTAGTATCAGGAAGATCATAGCGAATTGTTGTTTTTGGATTGAAAGGATTTGGATAATTATCATAAACCATGAATTTTTCAGGCAAAAGGTCTAAGTCTAAATCACCAAAACCACTAGAAAGAAGATTGCCAATATTATCAAGAAAACGATATTGAATTGTTGCTGAAAATAAATGAGATCGATCGAGTGGTACGATTATTGTCAGATTCGAATCTAGGCCTAGATGATCTGCCAACGAAAATTGAACTATGCGATTCAATGTATCAATGGATTGGAATAAAAAGGTACTGTTAGTTGGCTTTATGACACGCATCTTTTCAATATTAAGATTAGAGTTACCTATCAATATTTCTGCCATGGATGTTTGCTCAGGCATATTGATCTTTACTTGCGAACCTTGTCCCAAAATAGAGAGGTCATCTTGAATCCTAGCAGCGTGAGATAAGGTATCAAATGATAAATTAAAATATTTCCACTGCCACATCTTGGCAAAAGAAGATAGGTCTGTTAGATCTGCCTCTCCATCTAGGTTAGGTCTTACATGAGGAGGAGAACCTAAAAAAGGTCCCAAATCAATTTCAGGCCATGATCTATTAAATTGAAGAATATCCTCTACTGTCAGATCATAATCATTATTCAAATCCCCCCAAAAATGACTATAAAAATAGAGTGTGTCAGATAGGAAAAGGGAATTATAGGCAAGAGCACTATCAAGATAAACAGTTATGGTATCATTGCTTGGAAGAGTATCATCCCAGGTTATGGTAATTATGGAATCCAAATATGACTCCTCAGTTACAAGCCCAGAGTCAGCACTTGATCTAACTTTGAGATCATAAAAGTATATCAAACGGTTAAACTTTATGATTATGGTATCATTGCGCATTATGGACAATACATTTGATGAATCGGTGAAATTCGGGCTAACCTCCAGTACCTTTGGCTCTGAATCATCAAAGTAAATTCCATCAGTTCTTACTATGGCTGAAGAATTGTACGCAGAATCGACTGCTTTAATATATGTATAGTATAATGTATCCCGTTCAAGGTCTAATCCACTTATGATCACATTATCAATGCTATCTGT
>CAYZJY010000007.1:29366-41908 GCA_964478995.1 uncultured bacterium | reverse complement strand
GAGGAAATGGCTTCTACTGCTGAAAGACGTGGACGGAGTAAAGACATAGCAAGAGGCATGGTTGATGAGGAATTAAACTTTACCCACTTGGTCATTGATGGTGATTCAATTTTAGTTAATGATATTGAAGGTAGAAAAGATGGGAAACTAATTTCATTGACAACTGATCAGGCTATTAAATATGGTATTGCTGATGGGACGGCTGAAACGATTGATGCACTATTGGATTCTCTCGGTTACAGTTCCGCCCAGATTATTGAATCCACAGAGAATTGGTCTGAAAACGTTGTAAGATTTTTGACAAATCCTGTAGTTGCATCATTACTTACAACTTTTGGGTTCTTAGGCATTCTATTTGAACTTCAAAGTCCAGGTTGGGGCATCCCTGGATTTGTTGGGCTTACTTGCTTGATCTTATCACTAAGTGTGTCGTACATTGCTCAATTGGCAACAATGTCAGATATGATTTTCATACTAACTGGATTATCATTAATGCTTCTAGAGATGTTGGTTATACCAGGGTTTGGTATTGTGGGGCTAGGTGGAATTGGTTTTATGTTGTATGGCCTTTATCTATTATTATTGCCTGAAGTCCCTGTAGGTGAAGAGGTTTTGAGTCAAGCAATGGATGGATTTCTCATTGGGATATTAGGTGCTATCCTTGGATTGGTTTTATTGGGAAAGTTGATGATAAGATCAAAGTTTTGGGAGCAATTGACATCCCCCAGTTCACAAAAGAAAGACCAAGGATTCTCAAACACCCAGGGATGGGAAGGTCTTGAAGGGAAATCGGGTACTGCAGATACCGACCTTCATCCATCAGGATGGGTGAAGATTGATGGACAAAGAATTTTTGTAGTTAGTGAGGGTGACTTCATAGAAAAAGGAAAAGAGGTTACCATCCTTAGCGTAGATGGTAATAGAGTATTAGTTAGAGAATTATAATAAAAAGGAAATAATCATGCCTGTCATACAAATGTTTTTAATTGGTTTCATCGCTTTTGCAACAATAACACTTCTTTATTTTGTACCCGTTGGAATGTGGATACAAGGAATCGTATCCCTTGGAATAGGCAGAATTCGAATAGTAGATCTTATCCGAATGCGACTGAGAAAGATATCACCTAGACTTGTTACAGATGGTGTGATTAATCTTCATAAGGCTGGTCTAGAACATATTACTACAGACATGCTTGAGACTCATTATCTCGCAGGTGGTAATGTACAAAACATTGTTGCTGCTTTGATCGCTGCTGATAAGGCAAATATCAAATTGCCTTTTGAGACTGCCACTGCCATTGATCTCGCTGGACGAGATGTAAAGGAAGCAGTACAGACATCTGTTTATCCCAAGGTGATCAATGCACCAAAAGATGGATACTTGGCCGCTGTTGCAAAAGATGGGATTGAATTGAAAGCAAGAGCAAGAGTCACTGTAAGAACAAATATCCCAGGTTTGGTTGGTGGTGCAACAGATGATACTATTATTGCACGAGTGGGAGAAGGAATTGTATCTGCCATAGGTTCAGCATCCAATTATTCTCAAGTATTAGAGAATCCAGATAAAATATCGAAAGCCGTGTTGGATAAAGGACTAGATGCTGGAACTGCTTTTGAGATACTTTCCATTGACATTGCAGATCTTGATGTTGGTAAAAACATTGGAGCCTCTCTTCAGGCTGATCAGGCAGAGGCTGATCTTAGAGTTGCTCAAGCCAAAGCTGAGACCAGAAGGGCGATGGCCGTTGCAGAAGAGCAGGAGATGACCGCAAAGACCCAAGAAATGAAAGCCAAAGTTGTTGAGGCTGAATCAGAGGTCCCAAGGGCCATGGCACATGCTTTTAGAGAAGGGAACATGGGTATCATGGACTATTATAAAATGGAAAACATAAAATCAGATACGACCATGCGTGATTCAATATCTGATACTGGAATAGACTCAAAACAAGAAGAGGATGGGGAATAAGATTAGATTTTTATAGGTAAATAACTTTGGATTTTTCAATTCCAGATCATGTGGCAGACCAGATTTCTGACCGCTGTTTGCGTTGTTATAATGAGCAGCAATGGTATGGGAAAAATTTTCTCTTTGATTATATCGGAGATTTGGATGTGACTGGAAAAAGGATATTAGAGATTGGTTGTGCAGAAGCAGGATTAATGAAATTCTACAATGATAAAGGAGCAATTTGTTCTGGGTTGGAATTGTCTGATATAAGATTCAACAATGCAGTGTTATTGAACCAAGACCAGTCCATTCATTTATTTCAAGCAGATATTTGCAAACCAATTACGTATGAGAATAAAATAAAAGATACGTATGATATAATTATCATTCGTGATGTGATCGAGCATATCCCTGAACAGGAATTGGCACTTAAAAACATATATGATCTGCTTAGTATTGGTGGAAAGTTATTTATGTCATTTCCTCCAAAGTTTTGTGCTTATGCAGGTCATCAACAGACCATTCCAAAAATTTTAGGGAAATTGCCATATTTATACCTATTGCCTAACTCGATTTATGTGCTCTATCTTAAACTCATCGGTTGTCCAGAAAAAAAGATTCAATATTTGCTAGATACAAAAAGCACACGAATAACAATTAGAAAAATGAAAAAAATAATCAATAAAATTGGTTATAATGTCCAAAAAAAGAGTAATTGGATTATTCGACCAGCATATTCATTTCGCTTTGGTCTTCCTCGAATAATAAATCCATTTTCATGGATTCCAATATTAAATGAAATATTCTGTAATGGAATGTTATTTCTTCTTACTAAGGAGCAAAGATAAGATGGAATGGTTAGGAGTTTTGCTTATTTATCTTATTTCAGGATTTCTGAAAAAACGTGAACAGAACAAAACAAGAGAACAAATAGAATCTGATCCAAATTGGGATGAGGAAGACACCTTGGTCGAAGAAAACTCACCAAATGACCTAAATCAATTATTAAACGATCTATTTGAACAAAACCCAAAGACACCAGAAGTCAATCCCATGGTTAAGGATGTTATGGATTCCGAAGATGAAACTTTTTTTGATGATTCAAACCAGGATGATGAATTAATTATAAAAGATCATATTTCTGAAGATGATGTAACAATGATTGATAATCAACTGGAGGAGTTTGAGGATAACATATATCATTCAAAACTTGCTGAAAGAGAAGAATTACATTATGGTAATAAGTGGTTAAAGCGAGTCAATATAAAAAAAGAATTATTTGGATCAATGCAATCTTTAAAGAGGTCGATAGTCATAAAGGAGATCTTAGATAAACCTCTAGGCATGAGAGATTAGGCTATTAGGTCATATACTTTTTTTGATTCATTAACTAGATCTTTTTTTGTCCCATTATTGTGAATCACAAAATCTGCCATATGAACTTTGTCTTCATCTGGCCATTGCAGATCAAGTCTTCTTAAAAACTCATCTCGTGTTATCCCACCTCTGGACATCACTCTCTCAGTGCGCAGTCTTAAAAGAGAGGTTACAACTACCACATAGTCCATATGGGTATCTGCTCCAGATTCATAGATGAGGGCTGCATCAACACAAAATATATTATGATCTTCTTTTTCGATTATCTTATCAAAACTAGAATCAATTTTTTCAAACACATATGGATGGATTATGGCATTCAACCTTAATTGATGGTCTTCATCTTGGAAGGCTATTCTCGCAAGTTTAGATTTTTCTATGCTTCCATCTCGATTTAATACATCTGTACCAAATTCCCCAATTATTTCACCTTGGGCGGTCTCATTGGTATTTAGAGTGTCTTTTGCAACTGCATCTGCATCAAAGATATATGCCCCCCATTCTTCAAAAAGAGAACTGACCGAACTTTTACCCGATCCGATACCTCCTGTTAACCCAACTTTCAGCATAATTATTTAATGATATTTAATATTCTATCTGTTATCTCTATTATTTCACCAATCCCATTAACACTTTTTAATAGGTCTCTTTCTTGATAAAAGTCTAATAATGGTGCAGTTTGTGCCCAATAGATTTTTTGACGTTTTCGTATGACATCATCCGTATCATCACTTCTACCAGATTTCAGACCACGTTTTACCAGCCTATTTACTAATTCATCTTCATCAGCGAATAGGCTAATTGCCATATCTAGTTTTTGGTCAATTGCATCCATAATTTTTTCAAGCCCAGTTGCTTGGTCAAGTGTCCTTGGAAAACCATCTAGTATAAAGCCCTGATCACAATCATTTTTTTTGAGCCTATCTCTCATTATATGCAGTAAGATATCATCTGGAACGAGTTTACCTTGGTCGATGAATTTTTTCGCAATGATGCCTATGTCTGTTATTTTTGAAATTTCAGAACGTAATAATTCACCAGTTGAGACATGAGCTATTCCCAAATTATTTTTTATTCTCTTGGCTTGCGTACCTTTACCAACTCCTGGTGGCCCCATGATCAATAACCTCAATTTATTCCCCTTTTTCTCATAAGAGAAACCCTGCGATCGTTGCAGTTAGCCAGGATGCCAGCGCACCTCCAATCATTGCTTTTAGTGCGAGCGTTGAAAGGTCTTTTCTTCGATGTGGAGCCATCCCACCAATACCACCAAGTTGTATACCAATGGAACCAAAATTTGCAAATCCGCATAGAGCATAACTGGCAATGATTGCTGTTCGTTCAGAGATTTGATTATTGGTGATTAGATCACTCAGATTAGAATAGGCGATTAATTCTGTTAGAACAATTTTTTCACCCATTAAAGTTCCTAGGATTCTTGCCTCATCCCAAGAGACACCCATGGTCCAAGCTAGTGGCTGGAAAACGAATCCCATTATTTGCTGCATATTAACTGAAAATAAATAAACTAAAGAATAATTTACCATAGTTATGATGGATACGAATGCTATTAACATTGCGCCAACATTTGCAGCGAGTTTTAGACCATCAGTTGCTCCTTGCCCTAATGCATCCATTGCATTTTCTGCCTGTTTTTTTATTTCTATTTGAATATTCCCTGTTGTATCGGGTTGCTCTGTTTCAGGATAAATAATTTTTGCTATTACCAATGCAGCTGGAGCGGACATGATACTTGCTGCTAAAAGATGACCGGCAATCCCTGGTATCGTTTGAAGCCATAGTACATAAAGCGCAAGAACAGAACCAGCTGCTGTGGCAAAACCGCCTGTCATGACAGCCATTAATTCTGATTTGGTCATGTTATTTATGAATGGACGGATCAGGATAGGAGCTTCGGTCTGCCCGACAAATATATTTGCGGAGATGCTTAATGTTTCTGCTCCGCTGGTTTTCATACTCCGTTCCATGATTTTTGCTACCCATTTCACAACAAATTGAATGATTCCAAAATGGTATGTCACTGCTATAAGGCTGGAAAAGAATATAATCACGGGCAAAGCACGAAAAGCAAAGTTGACCATTGCAGCATGGTAACCAACCTCTGGAATAAAAGATGTGAATAAGAAATCACTCCCTGCATCAGAAAAACTAATTAATTTTTTAAAGATCGTATCAATATTCGAAAATTGTGAACTTACTATTGGAATTTTTAGAATGATGATTGCAAATACCAATTGTAGTCCAATACCCCAAAAAACTGTATGTGCCTTTATTGCTTTGCGATTATTGGATAATAAATATGCAATGCCTAAAAGGGCTATAATTCCAAGTAAACCAGTAACTCTCATAATCAAAGTTCCTTTGGTGCTTTGAAACAATTTCTGCATCTTGCTTCGTACTTGTCAAGTTCTCCAATTACAACCTGGTCTTGATCATCAGACGTTCTTTGGCTATGGGATGCGGGGTTGCCACATATAACACATATCGCCCTAAGTTTATCAATGTATTCTGCTTCACACATTATATTTGGCATTGGACCAAATGGAAGGCCCCTATAGTCAGTATCCAAGCCTGCAACAATCACACGTTTTTTTTCAGAAGCCAATTCTTTGCATGTTTCCACTATGGAATGATCAAAAAATTGTGCCTCATCAATCCCTATGACTTCATGCTCTTTTGACATAGCGATGATTTCTTTTGGATCGCTGATCACAAAAGACATCATTTTCATCTTGTTATGGCTAACGATGTGACCTTTATCATAGCGGGAGTCTATTTGGGGTTTGAATATTGCGATAGACATCTTTGCGATCTGAGCCCTTCTTAATCGACGAATCAATTCTTCGGTCTTTCCTGAAAACATGCTACCACAGATTACTTCGATCCAGCCTGAGTTTATAGGTGTTAAGGTCATAATATGAGCGAATCAATACGCACTTTGATATTATCCAAACTGCCTCTGACATCATCATTTCCGTTTATGATGATGTCAGCATATTCTTTTGATGGTTCAATGAATTTTTCATGCATTGGTAGAACCGTTGTTGCATACTGTTTTTTTACTGACTTGATGGTCCTGCCCCTTTCTTTTACATCTCGGTTGAGCCTTCTGTTAAATCGGACATTTTCTGGTGTCTCAATGAATATTTTTATTGCATATAATTTACGCAGTTGCGGGTAGTGGAGGGCAAAAATTCCCTCTACAATTATTATTTTACATTGAGAAATTGTCCTAGTCTCATCAAGTCTGACATGATTTGAAAAATCATAAATG
The DNA here is from genome assembly GCA_964478995.1 of uncultured bacterium. Classification (GTDB taxonomy): domain Bacteria; phylum Fidelibacterota; class Marinisomatia; order Marinisomatales; family UBA1611; genus NZWG01. Next base: position 35,288 of record CAYZJY010000007.1, on the reverse strand, counting down.
GGGACATTTATGTCTGCCCCCACTGAGATCTTTTTCAAGTGATCTTCAAATAATTCTATGTCAATGGAGTCAGGATGATCAAAGTTTTGACTTATTCGATTATTGTAATCAATGTGCCCAAGATCTTTATAATAAGAGTCTTGTCCGATAGCAGTAATGTCCTCTATAGAATAAATCTCTAATAATCTATTTACAGTGTATGTTTTTCCAGAACCTGTCCCCCCAGCCATTCCTAGAATAATTGGTCTCATTTCAAAAAAGTATCATCAAATGCATCAGGGAGGAGTTCAGATGAATAAATTGTCTTTAAAATATCATTTTTATCACAAATGTGTATTGGGATATTTTTACAAAGGTCCCAGATAACCTGCCTACATGCCCCACATGGCATTCCCCCATTATTGGATGAAACAGCCAATGATCTAAAATTTTTATAGCCTTCTGATATTGCACGAAATAAGGCCGTTCTTTCTGCACAACATGTCAATCCATAACTGGAAGATTCTACATTGCAACCACCAATTATCTCTCCTTTTAAGGTCTCTACTGCGGCACCTACTTTATAGTTTGAGTATGGTGCATGAGCATTCTCACGCATTTTTATGGCTGTTTTGATCAATTCTTTATTCATCTTATTTTAAATGAAAAGTTTGAAAAAATTTCAAAGACCCGATTCCAACAATAAATCCGCCTATATGGGCAAACCAGGCAACACCTCCTGTTGTGTCTATGCCCAAACTACTAAGTCCGCCAGATAGTTGCATTATAAACCATATGCCAAGTACAATTTGAGCAGGGACAATGAATGTAGTAATAAATATGATGATTACTGCGAAAACATGAACTCTCGCTTTGGGAAATTTTATCATGTAAGCACCAAGAACTCCTGCAATTGCTCCACTCGCCCCAACCATCGGTACCGTTGATGTTGGTTCCATTAGAAATTGTGCCATTGCTGCTCCAACACCGCAGAATAAATAAAAATAAAAATATCTCAAATGTCCAAGAATACTTTCTATGTTATCTCCAAATATGTATAGGAACCACATATTCCCAATAATATGTCCCATACCGCCGTGCATGAACATGGATGTCATTATATTGATAGGATTAAACTCATTAGGTACAAATCCAAAACGATATATCATGTTTTGTGCTGAATCAGGATTGTTGCCCATAACATGAAATTGAAATAAAAATACAACAATATTCAGGGCTATGATCGAGTAGGTCACAAAGGGAAACAGAACTCGAGGATTATCGTCTTTATAAGGAAATAACACTAATAAACAGAGAAATAGATCGTTTCATTGGATTCATTCCCCATGCGATCTCGAACCTTGAACTCTATCTTATGTGGCCCTTTTTGAAGTGGCTGGTCAAAATTATATGTAACGGTCTTTTTTATTGGTTGAAAAGCTGGATAGAGCGTGTTATCATTAAAGACCAGGTCGAATGATTGTTCTTCCGGGGCTATGCCTGAAATATGATCATCCACTTTTATGGCTATCTTATCTACGTCACCTAAATGATATTGTCCACTATTCCCAGGGAAAGTACTCTTTATTATAGGTGAATCAAGGTCTTGTATGATAGTGATAGCATCCATCCTATCGAGTTCTGCGGTCAATATTTGTTTTCTTTTATTGTTTTCTGTTTCTGAATAGGTCCATTTCTCAGATTTTGGATCATAATAATAAATTCCAAGATTAGAGTGTGCCACTAAATCGCGTGAATATCTTATGCCAACTTGAAAATTTCCCTTTAGGGCTAGGTCAAATGGCTGAAGTTGATATACGGAAGACATATGATATCCATTTTCTATTTTTGCAAACTCTTCCACTTTTTCGATCCAGACAACATTATTTTGAAAGAAGGTACCTGACATTGTTTTTATGGAACAATCTCTATCATTTGAAAATGCAAAATATTCTTCACCCGGCCCAACAAATTGTAATAAATACTGAAAGCGAGTTTCTCTTGATAGGCTCCCGTGCGCTAATTCAACATCAACATAGGTCATGTTATTGACGATGCTATGGGATAACTTTTCTGTTAAAAACGTATTTGGACCTATTTCAGCCATTGGATACGACATGAATGTATTATCATTTGCTAACCTTAGAGTTGCTTTGGCTGGAACATAGTGGTCGATGCCCACTTGAAAAAATAAACCACGAGGAGTATTAGAGATTTTCAGATCAGGGTGTACGTCAATAACACTTATTTCAGGTTTGATATCAGTCCAGTGACATGGGTCCACCATCCCACCTAATTGATTGATTCCAATTATTTGTAAAACTCTATTCTTTATTGATGCTAATGGTAGGGTCACATGTAGGTCTTTTTTCACTTGTTCTGAATGAAGAATATCAACCTCTTGATCCGCAAAACCGTATTGCGTATAATTATATATAACGGCATCTCGTATTGAGAGTCCCCCTCTTTTTGGGGTTAGAGCAAGAATGACCACCTTTTTATCTCTGAATATCTCATTTGCCTCAAGGGACATGGGAAACGTAGCTGCGACTGCACCTTTTATAATGGTCTTATTCCCAGACGCATCATATACATGTATTTCAATGGAATGAACACCCGGAGCTAGGCCTAAAATGCCTGAGGACTCTAATGAGTGTATGGATGTCCTTTTATGTTCAGGCAACCGATATAACTTTTGAAATTCGCCTAGATTTTTTCTCTTTAGATCATATTGGATCATTGTCTTTGCAAATTTCCCTTGTTTAAAGGGGATCTTGTCATAGTTAAGCTCAAATTCCAATTCTCCATCGACCATGAGTTCTAATCTATGAAATTGATATATATTATTTGTTCCTTCACGTTTGTCAACCGCATTAATGGCGAAGCCAAATTCACCAAAGACACTTATTGTATCTGCAAAATGATAGATTCCACTTTTATCACGAAAGAGCGGAAAGGTTTGTATCAAAGGACTGGCGTTGATCATGGCTCCTTGAGAGATGGGTATGACCGCTAACTCTCTTGCCATGGGAATCATTTGATCTTCCATTTGAAATGCCATGGTCAATGGATTCAAAGGGACACTTTTACTATCACGATATTCAAAGTGTATATGTGGTGCAAATGAATTTCCTGTATTACCAGAATAACCTATGAGGTCTCCTTTTTTTATTTGAAACTCTCTTGATGAGAATTGTGTGTCCACATTATAACTACGGCGTTTTGCTTGTTGGAGTCTCCACACTTTTTCCATCACAGGTGTGAAAGATTCCAAGTGACCATAAACTACCTCATACCCTGAGTTGGTCCGTTGGTATAGTGCCTTACCATATCCATTGTAACTAGATCGGATGCGACTTATGTAACCATCTTCTACTGCAAGTACCTCCATGCCTATCGTTCCATTGGTCTTTATGTCAAGTCCCATATGAAAATGGTCGTCCCTATTCTCACCAAAATTTGATGAGTAATATTTACCAAGTGTTGTTGGCCAGAGGACATTCTGCGATAACGCAGGTCCTGTCAAAATAATAGTGATTGAAATTAAGAGTGGTTTCATCAAAGGTTTAAAGAGGGATAATTTATTCCCGATTTGAGTGGGTTATCAATGAGGGATTTGTTTCCTGATTATACTTACAGTAAACTCTATAAAATTATTTGATAAATAAAATAAGGGGAAAAAATGAAGAGATTGATTACGTGTTTATTAATTAGTTTGATTCCAACGTCCATGTTTGCCATTGGAGGATTTGGTTTGCAACTTGGCCAAGGTTCATTTAGCGTGGATGCTTCATCCCCAGAAACTGGTATTCCTGGTGTGACTCTTACAAATGGCGCATTTGATGGTTCAGGGGCTTTGGGGGGTTATGTCTATGTTGACTTGATTCCATTCGTTGATGTTGAATTTGACTTTAATATTCAAGGTAATACATATGACATTGATTTTAACAATAATTATGGAACACCAATGCCTACCTTGGAATTTGCCTGGCTAAGTTCTAATACATATACAACAGTTAGAAAAAAGGTGGTTGGGCTTTCCATTCCTTTTCTAGCTGGAGCACAGCTACATGCAGGTGCTGGTGTGAATACCCATAAAACAGTACCTGTAGCGAATGTTGACATGGTAACACAATTACTTGGAGGAGACCTGTCAAATGCAGATCCGTCTTCTTTAGACCAGACTTTGCTAGATTATTTGGAAGATGGAGATAATCTTGTTGATGCATCAGGATTTCATATTCAGACGGGTATTCAATTCAAATTGTTGATGCTTGACACCTTTTTGATCTATCGACATTCTTTTGTTGAAGATGTCGTACCAGGTTCAAAGACCTTTGGTACATTGAATATGCGACTAGGATTTGGATTATAACATAAACTAGATGAAAAGTGTAAAAAGGGGGTGGTTTTCACCCCTTTTTTATTTACAGTTCATTGGTGATGCAATGAATAGACCCGCCACTTAGTTGAAATTGACTGGTGGGGTTTATCACTATATTGATTCCCATGTCAATTAATTTTTCATCAATACTTGGGTCAGAGAATTGGTTTGGTCGGATTAGTACTCCAGGCAAAGGCAATGCATTGGCTGCAAAAGATCCAACTTTCTTTTTTGTTCCAATCGCATCATTTGGTGGAATCTCAAAAACTGAAATATTCCTTTTGGCTGCAAATTGATAAAGCCTCAACTTTGATTCATTTGTCATTACAGCAGTACAAGCAACCAGAGCGGCTATGTTCCCTTTTTTGTTAATTACGGGAGTAAAGAAAGTATCAAGGTGGTAGCCTTTTCCTTCAAGAATGATCATTTCATTTACATTCATTGCTCCAGCAACAAAATTAGCACCTTGGATTGTATTTCTTTGCAGACCACTGAAAAGAATGCCCTCTCTCGAACAGAAATAAAATTCGCCTCCATCAGCCCTATAGTCTGTTTGGTCTGGCATGTCGATTGTTTTCATCCCTAGTGGTTCAAGGCATTTTTTTACAACTTTATTCTCAATTCTTCTTTGCGTTTCTCCTGCTCTTAATATGACCACTGTACCATTCTGATCGGATATGAAAGGGTCTCTAATAAATATGAAATCATGTTTTGGGCTCTTTCCATCTAGTTCTTCGGGGAAGTCCAATTCAATAACCTCATGTCCTTCATGGGTTAAAGATGAAATGAGGCCTTGGCGTTCTTCATGCAAAAGTTGCATGTTAGGAACTGCTCCTTCGATCATTGCGGGATTATCCTTGTACTTGGGAATCCCATTTGCCCACCAGCCAGATTTTGGGAATTTAGTTACCAGTATTCTCATTTATTTTGATTTCCTTTGATATTAATAGGCACCAAAGGGTTTTATGATCCATTGCTCTTTTTATTTATAATCTAGATCGATCGCTACCCGCACTACTCCTTCTTCAAAATATATGAGGGATTTTTTAATGTTCATTTCGATTCTTATTCTGCCTTTCATGGTCTTGAGTTTCATCGTTTGTGTTTTTGGTCTAGGACCTTGGAATTTCAATCCATCTTGATATAGAGAACCTAGATCTAATTTCCCCAATATTTCATTTTTACGTTCCATTTTTATGAATGGCTTCTCGACCATTAACTGGATAATGTTATCATCGTAATTATATTCTACATACATGTTTTTACTAACATTCTTTTTAATATTAATTTTCCCTTTTTTATATAATACGGTTGCAAGAAACTCTGCAGACCCCTCTTGAAAACTTACATGTGGCTCATTTATCGTCCAAATGGCCTGGTCACCTCTTTTCCCTTTTGGGATCTCATGGTCACCAATTAATGCAAGATAATCATTGACCAATTCTTCTGATATTGACACTGATATTTCTCCTGAGAATAGCAAAGAGGTAAATAATGAAAAGATGAAGATCTTTCTTTTGATCATGTTTGTTTAACTCCAATTATAAATTTTTGAATTC
>CAYZJY010000007.1:0-29266 GCA_964478995.1 uncultured bacterium | reverse complement strand
GCTCGCAATAGCCCTTCTGCAATTTGAGAACGGCAACTATTTCCTGTACAGACAAAAAGAACTTTTTGTTTATTTTCCATAGAATATAATTGCGAATTATATACTGTCAATTTAGTAGTTTAAAAAATGTCAGATAAACAAAAAACAGATTCACCCTTCATTGGGCTTGCAGGTAATATTGGTGTAGGCAAAACCACATTTACTGAATTTTTTTCAAAACACCATGGTTGGACCCCTTTTTTTGAATCAGTATCGGATAATCCATATTTAAGTGATTTTTATGATGACATGGAAAGATGGAGTTTCAATTTACAAATATATTTTTTGCATAAACGATTTGAGATGCACCAAAAGATGTCACAATCCCCAATCGGAGTCATACAAGATAGAACCATATTTGAGGATTTTGAGATATTTGCAAGGAACCTTCATCAACTTGGGAAGATCTCTGATCGTGATTGGGATAATTATTGTGGTCTATTCTCAGTTATGGTTTCTTATTTAAAAAAACCTGATCTAGTTATCTATCTTAGAGCACAAACCGATACCCTAATTAGTAGAATAAAAAATAGGGGAAGAGATTATGAACGTTCAATTAGTCCAGAATATATCCATGGATTAAATATTTCTTATGACCGATGGATAAATTCTGTAATAGATTACCCTGTTATGATAATTGAAACTGATGATTTCAACATATTTGAAGATGTAAATAAGTTTGATGAGATTGGAAAAAAGATTCTCGACAGATTATAAGATAATTATTTCCTAAATTTTGATATGTCTGGACCCTCTGATAAGATCAAGACCTATCATTATAATAATCCAATGGAAACTTTTCCGGGTCTTACAATAGATGATCTGAATCGATATCTACCTGCTATCCAGACAGTGGAGGATATGTCAATGACATTGGAGAGTTTGAAGGAAGGTATCTTTCTTGCTAAATGTATTGATGGATTAAAAAACCTACCGCAGGAGTCGATGGATCTTATTATTGCCAATCCTCCAAAGGACAACTGGGATACAACTCTGGGACTTGGGGATGGGAATACTCTTCAAGAATATTATCAATGGAATCAGTCATGGATACAGGAATCACATCGTGTATTGAAAAAGACGGGTGCTATATACATTCTTAGTCCATGGAGGTATTCAGGTATGTATCAAGGATTATTATCCAATTCATTTCAAATACAAACACGAATTACATGGAGAAACCAAAAATCCCTGAAACAATCCAAAACATGGAATAATGAGACATCAGACATCTGGTTTGCAACCAAGACCGATGAGTTTCTTTTCAAGCAAAACCCAATAGGAATCAATACGATAGAGTCACCAGACGCAGATGAGATAGATACAAATCTTTGGGTAGATATCCCATCCATAGTTGATGATGAGGGAAATTATCCTCAAAAGTTATTTTCAAGAATTCTAGATGCTAGCAGTTTCAAATTGAACTGGGTTTTAGATCCCTTCATGGGTTTTGGAGATGTTGGGGTTGCCTGCAAAAAGAATGGTAGGAGGTTTATTGGACTTGAGACAAATAAGGATCATTTACTTTTGGCAATGAAAAGGATAGATAATACTTAAATGAATTTCATAGAATCAATCAAGACAGATATGTACTCAGCAATGAAGTCAGGAGATAAGGATACCGCTGGTACCCTTAGAACCTTACTGGCAAAGTTAAAAGATTGGCAAATAAATTCACAAAAAGACATCACAGAGAAAGAATGCATGTCAGTAATAAAAACATTGGTCAAGCAGCGACTTGAATCTGCCGAGATGTATGAAAAAGCTGAACGAGATGATCTTGCTAATAAAGAGAGAATCGAATTAAAGATTTTAAGTTCCTATTTACCTCAGATGCTCAGTGAAAATGAAATACGAGAACTTGTCCAATCTGCAATTACTGAAACCAAAGCAGAAGGGTTAGAAGACATAGGTAAAGTAATGCCCTTGGTAATGAAGCGTGGTGGAGATGCTGTTGATGGAAAGACTGCAAATAAGATACTTAGAGAAATATTGGAATAGATGGCCTGGTTTTTAGATGGCCTAGCTATTATTTTTATCCTTTTATTAGGCTACAATGGCTTTACTAAGGGATTGATCGAAGAATTTGGCAGGCTTTTAGGTTTAGTACTCGCTATTCTTATTTCCATGTCTAATACTACAATCATATCCATGAGGGTCAATGATGTTTTTCCTTTGGAGGAATGGGTTACAAGGTCCATGTCATTCACATTTTTGTTCATTGCCACTTTATTATTTTCAAGACTATTGACAAAAATGTTGCACATTGCATTATTATCACATAGTAATCAACTAATGAACCGGTCACTTGGTTTTACTTTTGGGATGTTTAAGGGATTTTTTATTGTGATGGTATTTACATGGTTTATCGCATTGCTACCACTTCATAAATGGACAATGGTCATTGAAAATAATTCAAGGCTTGCAAGGCTTGGTAATGAATTTAGAATTTCATTGGTATCTTTTTTTAATTGGGATGACCCCATTTATTTAGGTGAATCCTATATAAAACAATTAACGCAACCTTGATGTCTCAAATACCACAAGACATTATTGATAGGGTTAGAGATAGTGCAGATATTGTTGATGTGGTATCACAATATGTTGATCTTAAGCAGCGAGGGCCTAATTTTTTTGGACTTTGTCCATTTCACAATGAAAAAACACCTTCGTTCAGTGTGGCCTCAGCAAAACAGATATATTATTGTTTTGGTTGTAATTCTGGAGGGAATGTCTTTTCATTTTTAATGGATTACCAACAGATTCCATTTCCTGATGCTGTGAAGGCATTAGCAGAGAGATATAATATCCCAATATCCATTGAAAGATCTGAGGGTGATTCGGAGCTATATTCTTCTCTCTATAAACTCCATGACATTGCAATGAACCTTTATCAAGAAAACCTATTTTCTAGCGTAGGTAAAAATGCTTTGGATTACCTAAAAGATAGAGGACTGGAAGAAGACATCATCAAACAATTCAAAGTTGGTTTTGCAGAAGAAAGTTGGGATCAACTAGTAAAAAAATGTAAAGGCAGGGGCTTTACTCAATCTCAGATTGTAAAGTCTGGTCTTTTTACTCAATCTCAAAAAGGAGTATTTGATCGATTTAGATCTAGAATCATGTTTCCAATTTTTCATCCCTCTGGTAAGCCCATTGCATTCGGAGGAAGAATATTTGAGAGTGATGACCCTGCAAAATATTTAAACTCACCTGAGACACCACTTTACAAGAAAAGTAATGTCTTTTATGGATTGCAAGCCACACGTGATGCAATACGAAAAGAAGGATATGTCGTGCTAGTTGAGGGTTACATGGATTTTCTCAAACTATATCAATCTACAATTCATCCAGTTTTATCCGTATCGGGAACCGCTTTTACATCGAGACATGCCAATTCTATTTCAAAGGTAACTAATAGGGTTATCTTATTGTATGATGGTGATGATGCTGGTGGAAATGCTGCCATTAGGGCGGGATGGGTTCTACTTAGATCAGGATTGATTCCTAGTATTGTAAGACCCCCAAATGGATTAGACCCTGATGATTGGATAGATCGATCTGGGAAGTCAGAAGTAATGTCTGAAATAGAATCTCCAAAGGATTACATTGATTTTCACATTGAGTTAAGCAGAGGGGATAAACTAACTGGCACAGATAGGCAGCAGTATATAATAAATATAGCGAAAGAGATCAAAGGGATCGAAGATGGTGTTATTCGCAATGATCTTTTAAAGATCATTTCAGAAAAGTTAGCAGTTGAAGAACAGGATCTAATTAGAACGATCAATACTCAACGTGTGAATGTTGAAAATTATCAAGAGGAAGATCTGCTTGAAGAAAAAATTGTATTTACCAGTCAAGTTGAAAAAGCACAAATTGAATTACTTCAATTACTTATTAGTGATGATATTGACTTAAGAAGGAATGTCCTTGAACAACTGAACCTTGATTTATTCACAACTCCTCTTTTAAATAGATTTGCAAAAATATTATTTGATGAGAATTTGGAAGTGGAATCGTCGACAATTATCGAGTATTTTCAGGATAAGAATGAAAGGGATTCTATTACACAAATCCTTTTTACGAAAGATCAAAATAGTTTATCTGAAGAAATTGTGTCTGACTGCATAAAAATTTTAAAATCAGAACCCATAAAAGATGAGATCTCTGCATTAAGGTTAAAGATTCGCGAAAAAGAATCGATGGGAGAGGATCCTACAGAAGAACTAAATGCCATAACTAAACTAAGATTAGAACTCAATGAGCTCTAGAAAAAGACAAATAAAACTTTTTGGATTAATGTTGTTTTCCATTTCGGTGGTTTGGTCCACTCAAGTACAACTCATTACATCCCATAAGAAAAGTAATGGTACCTTGCTGCGAATTGTCACTAGTTCTGTATTGGACATAGATGATATTGCAGGTTGGTCAGGGCAGGAAAATTGGTTCTATGTTACACTCAATGGCACATATTTGAGTCCATCTTCTGTGGAATACATAGAATTTGAACCTCCATTGATAGACATAGAGATCACAGAGAACAATGAATCAGTTCAAATAGGTTATCTATTTGAAAGATCCATAGAAGATTTTGAGATTTTCCATTCAACAGCGAGTAGAGTTATTCTGATCCAAGTTTGGGAGTCACTGAATGACAGCCTAAGGTCTGAAGTAAAACTTTCTGAAGGCAACAATAGCAATAGGGTTTTTTCTCTACCAAAAAAAGAGGCAAAAGGCTCTCCATTCTACGATTCATTCGTTTATGCTAGAGATAAATATGGTCCCGAAAAATATTTTGTTTGGTATAGTAATTGGTACTCTACTGAGGATGATTCTGTTGGTAACGACCTTCAAACTTCTGATGAAAAAGAGACTGATCAAGATTGGGCTACCAAAGAAGACCCGAAGCCTCTTGTTGTCATAAAAAAACAAAAGATAGAAGTAAGCGGACCTCCTCCACCCAAAAGAAAATCATTGACCAAAGAATCAATTGACATATCATTTATTCTCGATGAGGGTATGTTGATGTCTGGCGTCAAGAGACCAAGGAGCGTTAAACCTCTTCAAGAGGCGTTATTGGTTCTAGGATATGACTTGGGAGAAGGTGGGGTCTATAATGATGGAGTTGATGGTGATTTTGGGCCAAAGACTGAGGATGCTGTCATAGAATTTCAACTTGATAGAGGTTTTAATGCTGCTAATGTTGATGGCATTGTAGGCGAAGGTACGCATAGAGAATTGACAAGGGCTCTTTCAGGTCAAAAGCCAATGGTTTCATCTGTTCGAGAAAATAAACTCGTCACAGAACAAAGATTTGGTAGTGTGATTCAACAGGCACGTGAAACTGCCAAGGAACTATTAAATCAACCTCCGGTGACAACTCAGGTTAAACGTGAGACCAGAAAACTTGCAAATAGTAAGCAGGTCAATCTTCTACCGCCAGACCTTTCCAATCGAAAAACCTTTTTAAAACTTTCTTGCAACCTAGAGGGTGCAAATGTTTACATTGATGGTTCTTTGATTGGAAAGACACCCATACCCAAAAAACTACCTGTAACACCTGGATGGCATAGAGTTCGTGTTGTGGACCCAAATTCTCCACGTCCACAATTTGCAATGAGCATACCAGACTATCAGGATATTTATGTTCCCCAAGGTCGGACTCAAAAGATCAGAATCAACCTAGCCATTGCAGAAGAAACATCTGAATGACATAATGATGAAAGTTTTCCCTAGAAAGAATTTTTGGGGAATTTTCATCTGGATTTTTTTTAGTATGTCTCTTTCAGGTCAGGATATTCCAGTTATTCTATCCTCAAAGACAGAAACAACTGAAACTGGGTTAAAGATCGAATTTCAATTTTCGAGCCATATCGCACGATCTGATGTATCTAGTTGGATAGAGCAAAAAAATTGGTTTATTGTAAACTTTTATAACATAATAAGACCAGAAGAAAATTTTTTCAGTGACCTAGTTACTTATCCAGTGCAAGGTGTTCAACAAAATTGGTCACAGAACTCATTGCAATTATCAATACAAGTGAATCGTAGCATTGGTATGTTTGATGTTCTTCTGGATAACATGAGTAGAACCATTATCATCATTTTGACGTATGCGGATTATGTTGAATCAAAGGAAGCCAATCCTTCTTTTGTATTCCCAGAACCAAAAGATGCTCAAAAGAAAGTTCATCCAACATCTTGGAAGGATGCTAGAGAACGAACAACCTTAGAGATCATGTGTGATACAAAGGGATTACCCATATATGTTGATGGACATCTTGTTGGGCATTCACCTTTGAAGAACCCTGTAGATGTATTGCCTGGGTGGCATAAAGTTGGATATTTTCCAAATGATTATGCACAAGATGTAAATGCATTGACCTCAAAAGAAAAAATCATGAATGATATACTTGTAATGGGACGATTAGATGTTTTTGTAGATGAAGGTGACCATGAAACAATTGTATTAAATTATCAGACATTAGGTGAAGAAGTAATCGATTACAATAAACGATTTCAGGCGGGAACATGGATAGGTTTCTCACTGTTTTTTGTTACAATATTGTTGATGAGTTGGGGTTTGGCCTGAATAATAGCGCACGTCTTTTCTATTATTTATTAATTCTAAATTTTTTGACAAAGGCATATGCCTTAGATAAAACAGCAGAAATCAATATCAAAGATCCTCTACGCATGGAATATTATAAATACTGGAATCCATATCGTCGTGTGTTGGATCTTAGAGGAAAACCACAAAGTTTTTATGGTCAGACATATTACCAAGCAACCTATAATAAAGATAATAGAATAAGATCTGTCACAAGATTTGGTAAAGATAGAAAAGAAAAAGAAACCTATTATTTAATTTGGTCGAGGTCAGGAGCACGTTCTGAATACAAAGTTGTTTTTCACGAGGCTGGAAACGTGTCTCGACTTGATCCAAATCTTTATTCCAATGAACTAAGTTACATGCGACCTGGGTGGGTTGCGAGTTTTACAAGTAGGAGCGATGGACGTCCTAGAGAGGTCTCATTTAGTGACTCTATTGGTTTTAAGTATTTTTCTTATCATTTCAATTATACCATTGTCAAGGATGATAATAAATTTTCTGAAGTAGTAGAATCTTCATATTTTGATTCAAATGATAAATTTGTTGGTCGACATCTTTTATTTTGGGAAAAAGGCGCTTTTCTTAAAATGATCCAGTACTTCAACTCAGCTAACGACATAATCGAGACCAAAGAATTTATCCATGATAGAAGACTTGGAGAGACCATCCGAGTTTTTACAGATCAGGAAGGGAAAGAAATTGAAAGAAAGATAATTCCCTACATGCTACCTGATAAGTATGCATATAAATATGAATGGAATGGAAAAGATGTGATTGATAGAGGACTTCAAGACCTTGAAAGTTTAGATCTTGCCCTTGAATTTGCTGAAAGAGCGGAAGAGGCTTTAAGTGCTGCAAATGATGAATTAAGATTCGCGAAAGAAGCCTTGGATGAGGCAAATGCAATGGCCAGAAATGCAGAAAAACTCATGAGGAAAGCAGAAGGTCAAGCAAAAGACGTTGAATCTTTTCAAGCTCGCATGGAAGAAGCCAAATTGGATGCTCAAAAAGCAATTGAAAACATGTATGATGCTGAAAGAGAGGCTGAAAGAGCGAGATTAGAGGCAGCAGCGGCTACAGCAACCCTTGATGCAGTGCGTAAAACAAAGGATGTGGAATCGTATGCACAGGAAGAAGCAAAACTTGCAAAAAAGGAAGCAAAACTTGCAAGGAAAGAAGCGCGTAAAAAAGCAAGAGACACCAAAAGAGCGCTTCAGGATTCTATTTTGGGTTCTGGTCCAAAATCATATTTGAATTTATCCTATGGTCAACCCATAATAGTTGAAGAAACACTAAAAGATCACGTCGCTGGTGTGAATTACAGTTTTGGACTTGGTAGAAAAAACATGTTTCGATTTGATGGAAAGGACGTAGACCTTGGACTCGAGATCAATTGGTTCAACTTTGCTTCAGATGTTGATGGACAAAACTTTCAAACCATCAGTTATTATTTAATTGCAGAGATAGACCCGCGCCTTGCTTGGTCTTGGATTCCTAGTACTTTGGAGACAGGGATAAAAGTTGGAGGAGGCATGGTCTCTCCTGGTTTTGGTTTCACTCTTGGAGGATCTGCGATATTTAATCTATTACCCACTCCGATAACGATTGGTATGACCACAAATTTTAATTGGGTTTCTGGTATTATCAATGAAGATACAAAGACTTACTGGACGACCGTAGGTCTTGTATTTGGTGTAAATATTCAAGATAAATTGCCAGAGATATTTGATATTGACCTTCCTAATATCTTTGATATTTTCTAAAAAATAAAAAGCCCCCGAAAAGGGGGCTCTTTATTTAGGTTATTTCTAATTCTAGATTAGAATCTATAGGTTAGACCAAGATTGAAATATTGTGGAGTACCGAGAAATACTTCAGCATTATGTGCCGCATGTACTTTATCACCCCAACTATTATACTGACTATGGTCAACAGCATCTTGTACATAAACAGCATCTAATGCATTAAAGACATGCGCAAAAGCTGTAATAGGCATTCCAGTCATGTTCGTAAGATCAAAATTTACATGTAGATCTAACTTGCTGTATGATGGTGCCATCCATACCTGTTCTCTATCAGCCTCACCACCAGAATCAACTTCTCTAGCACCTGGGCTCCAATCAGAGTAATTATTATCATAATAATTGAATAGAGCCTGAACACTCAGTCCTGCCATGGGAGTCAAGGTTGCACCAAATGACATACCTGTCTGAGGCATGTCACCTACGAATAGATCCTTTAATGCATAGGTATAGGTAGTTTGGACCGCACCCGAATCAGTGTATTCTTGGTAATTGCCTGTAGCATCACTAACAAACTTCCAAGTTCCCATTCCCAGAGAAGCATCTAAACGAAGCATGTCAATTACTTGCATGGAGGCTTGAAGTTCTAGACCCGAATGGTCTTGATTTACACCTGTCAGGAATATGACATCTGTATCTCCACTAGAGCCTTGTCCAGTTGTAACAGATTTTGTCAGGTTGCGATCCTTCCAGTTTGTCATGTAGTAACCTGCTTTGACAGACATGTTTCCTGCATTATAATTCACACCACCTTCAAGGCTAGTGAATTTTTCATTTGCCGGGTCTGATGCGACAGTGCCATCATAGTAGATTACATTATCCAAAATGGGTGGTTTCTCAACAAGGCCATAGTTCGCAAATAGGCTCATGTTATCATTAAGGTCATACATGGCTCCACCTTTGAACTGCATTGCAGTTATGGGATCACCATGATCAACTACTGCATCTGCTACTGTAAAATGATCTTGATAGGTATATGATATTTGTGAAAACCCTGCCATTCCATATGCATTTAATGGACCTGAACTGTAAGATCCTTGTCCAAAGAATCCTAACCAATCCACTGTTGTTTCATTCCAATAGGCAATAATATCACCCAAACCAACTTGTTTACCATCAGGGGCATTATCATCAGCATAATCTACATAGTAGTCACCACCTAATAGATCACGAACCTCACGTGCATGTTCAATGCCTGCAGTACGCCAATCAAGCCCAAATTGGAGTTTTATATCTTCACTCAAATCATAGTTCAATTTGGAGATAACACCAATTGTGTTTTGACGGTTAATACTGTTTCTTAGAATACCAATCGATTCTTTGTTTCCCCTGGAAACGGTATCTTTTTGGAAAACTACGACGTTGTCTGCGTTACTAGAATTAGCAGCAATTGTACCATCCCAATCCCATGTCCATGGTGATTGACCATAGTAGAACTTATAACCATCTGCAGATAGATCAGATACTCCAGCAGCGTCAAATCTAGCGACGTCACCATATGTGCCAGTTCCTCCACCTGAGCCACCAGACCAGTAAAGAATGGAATTCAGTCTCATTTGGTCGTTAATCGTTAAATAATGATTAAGATTCACTAGTGGTTTATGGAAAAAATTCTCTCTTTCATTCAAGAAATCAGGACTGTACCGATCAACAGTTCCACCACCAAATAGTCCACCTTCGCCATACATGTACCAGTATTGTTTTCCTTTATAACTTGAACTAACCGGGGCCCAGTTTTGGTTGAATTCACGACCAAGTTCAACGAATTCTCCATCATCTGCTACTGCGCCGGCATCGTATCCGTCCATACCAGTAGCAAAAGCCTCATCATATGCTGCAGCATTTTGCTTATAAAGATTTTGACCATGGCGTTGAGGTGCGCCAACTGCATACAGCTCGAAGCGGTTGGTTTCGTTCATTTGATAACTCGCACCTAGGTAGTAAGCCCATGCATCTGTCCAGGTCTTATCTATGACACCGTCACCTGTTTTTCTTACCAGATTAGCACTGACTGCAAGATTACCCATGAGTCCAGTGTTGTAATTAATTGTTGTCTTCAAAAATGAGCCAGCTCCAAGCTCTTGCTTGAATTTTCCACCTCTTTCTTGTGCTGCTGGATTAGTGATGATATTCATTGTACCACCAATAGAAGGGGTAGCCAGATTTACAGCACTAAGACCGCGTTGCATCTGAACTGAATGGGAAGCATCTGCTACTCCATCCCAATTAGACCAATATACCCATCCATTTTCCATGTCGTTCTGAGGAACACCATTTATCATTACTGCAACATTTCTTTGGTTAAAGCCACGAACATTGATACGTGCATCTCCTGCACCCCCACCTTGTTGAGTTGCATATACACTCGGGGTTGTATTCAATGCCATTGGAAGATCTTGAGACCCAAGTCTTGCTTCCATGTCGGCTGCTGTAACAGTGGTGTATGCTACAGGTGTTTTTTCATCAGCACGAGATGCAATCACCTCCAATCCACTCATTTCTAGGGCGGATCCGCTTAATCCAAAATTAACAGTCCTCGCAGCCGCTTTAGATGCATTTGCATAACCGATCATGGATGCGGTTAAAGTTGCACCATTTGGAACATTATTAATTGTATAATTCCCATTCACATCTGCAGCCGCCCCATTGCTTGTCCCATCCACTACAACATTCGCACCTGCAAGTGCAGACCCTGTTGCGGCATCCGTTACTGTTCCAGATACGGTCATCTGAGCAGAAAGGAATGCTGTAAGGGAAAAGAAGAGAAGGCTTGCCAAGATTCGTTGATAACGATTCATGTGTTTCTCCTTGGTTTTTTTAGTTGATATTTTCAAAATATAAACCTTTGATTTTAATAAAAATTGCTGCAATTGTGTTAGAATAAAATGAGTATAAAAAAATAATAAAAAAACCTTCTCAAATCGAAAAATAAATTAAGATGAAAATAGGTCTAAACTATCTGGGGGATTGAATGGAGCAATGCATTCTTTAGAATTATTAGATGGATAATTAACGAGATTTCTGACAGAATGATGATCAAGTTTTATTTGAGATGTTTCGATAAAGTCATTTACATCTAATTTTTCATTCCCACCTTTTAACCACCGTTCAATATCTGAATGCTCCAAGGTCAATGGCATTCTACCATGAATATGAAATATGTCTTTTTGTGCCTTGGTTGTTATGATGGTGTAGGTAAGAAGGGGTTTTGATCGTGCATGCCAAAGGGTCCAGAGTCCTGCAAATAACAACAGATGACCTTCTTGATGATGGATATAATATGGAATTTTTCCTTTATTGCTTTTCTTCCATTCGTAATATCCATCGGCTATGACAATACATCTATTTTGAGATACAAGATCTTTATAAGATGGTTTATCCCCAAGTGTTTCGCAGCGTGCATTTATCATCTTGGATGCAAAGGCATCATTTTTTGACCATTCAGGAATAAGCCCCCATCTCATCATCATTACAACTCTTGATTGTTTTTCATTTACCATAATTGGAGAATAATGAGTTGGAGCAATATTGTAACTTGGCTCATACCCATCAACTCGCCATTCATCTACCATCAACTCTTTGATAATGGATCTTTCATTTTTGATGAGGGTCTTTCTTCCACACATGGTAAAATATAGTTAAAAAATTTCTTTTGTGGTTTAGGTGAGTGTAGGAATTTCATATGATTTATTTATTAGATATTGAACAAGAAAAATGGTTTAAATGCAAAAATTAGTTTTACTTCGCCATGGTGAAAGTCAATGGAACTTGGAAAATAGATTCACTGGCTGGACAAATGTGGATCTAACTGAAAAAGGAGAAAATGAGGCCCGCAATGCTGGTGCTTTACTTAAAAAGGAAGGACTCACGTTTGACATTGTCCACTCTTCTTTATTAAAACGTGCCAACCGTACGATGGAACTATGTCTTGACGATATGGGTTTGAATGAAATACCAAGGCTACATGATTGGCGATTGAATGAAAGGCATTATGGCGGGCTTCAAGGACTCAATAAATCTGAGACTGCAGCAAAATATGGAGATGATCAGGTTCTTACATGGCGGAGAAGTTATGTTGTTCGACCACCTGAGTTAGACCTGGACGATGAAAGACACCCTAGGTTTGATAGCCTCTACTCACATCTTGAACCAAGTGTCTTGCCACGGGCTGAATGCCTAAAAGATACAGTTGAACGATTCTTGCCATACTGGTTTGATTTTATCAGACCTAACATTTTAGAAAGGAAGAAGGTCTTGATCGTAGCACATGGGAATTCACTCAGAGCATTAGTGAAATTTTTAGATCAGGTCTCGGATAATGACATACTCAAATTGAATATACCAACAGGCGTGCCACTGGTCTACGAATTAGATGGGGAGTTGAAACCAATAAAAAATTATTTTTTGGGTGATCAAGATGAGATCTTAAAAAAAACTGAGGCCGTAGCCTCCCAAGGGAAGAATACTTGAATTAGCCTATTTAAAGATCCTATTTAATTCGCCCGATAATCGGACACCGGCCTGTAGAAGTCTCTGCTCAAGAAGGCCTTTGTTCGCATAAAAATATTCCCACTTCAGATTATCTTTTTCATAATCATAACATTGCCTTCTTAGGTCTCTTGACTCATGTATGTAGGTAAGCAAAGAGTCTGCTTGCCACTGTCTTATCTTACCACGATCCTCATCAAGTAGAAGATAATTTGCATATTCTGAATAACTTAATTTCTGATATTCTATCAATTTGCTATCCCATACACTATGCAGATTAGTTGATTCACCAAACCATTTTAAACGTACACTATTGCCGCCACGATCCTCACCATTACCTACATGTAAAGGTTGATGAAGGTCGCCTATTAAGTGAACTAAAAATTTAAGTGCAATTTGTTTTTCTTCTTTTGATGTTTTTTTGTTTTTCAAAGTAGAAGTGAATTCTTTGACTTTTTCTACTGCTAGGCCCTGATGTTTCCCTTTTCCATACTCTTCCTCATCTGGGACTGTACACCAATGCCAATCATTGGCATGCTTCCAATTAGGGTCTGATTTTATCTCATCTGCCCAATTGCTCATCCTCGAAAGGTCGTGATGCCCCATCAATTTTTTTATTTGAACCTTTGCATTCTTTGTCAAATAAGTTTCTGCAACCTTGCCTACGATACGGTGACCAGTGTTGCCCCAACCAAACAGATTTTGAATAACAAAGATAAATATGAATATTAATTTTTTCATGGTGTTCATATATCTAAAATATGGATAATATTTTCAAGATTTCCATCAATATTTTTATTAGGAGTTATATCTAGAATATGACATATCAGTGGGTATATATTGACATTCTCAAATGATGGTACAACCACATTTTTTCTAAATGAAGGTCCTTTCGCTATGAATAATGCATGCATGCTTTTTAGTTGATTATCATAACCGTGGGTCCCACCTCTAGGTATGTATGCCCCCGCCTCTGATGCGCTACTGATCGCTTGATTATTTATGTACCATCCTTCATCTGCAACGACCAACACATCTTTGATCCTGTAATGGTTTTTAAAATGATATCTTTCTGGGATGTCTTCTTTTGCATATGCAGTGATCCTAGGCGATTCATTTAACTGTTGGACAATGTTCTTTATTTCATCTTTATTCATGTCATATAAAAGTGAGTATGGCCCAGACCCCTCTTGTTTGACCTTATTCATGTCAATATGATTTGAAAGATCTATGGTACGTTCAGAACTGATCTCTGTCATCCCATGATCAGAAACAACTAAGATATTCAATTTTGATGCAATAGGAAGTTCTTCGAGTTGTGATATCAACATACCAAATAAAGAGTCCATCTTTGTTACCATCATTGCTGTTTCATTGCTTTTAGGACCAGTCTCATGCCCAGTATGGTCAGGTTCATGAAAATACAATAGACATAATCGCGGTCTTTTGGGCTTTGGCATTGATAGCCATGCCACAACAGAATCAATTCTCGAATGAAACGGGAAGTCATGGTCATAACGCTTCCATCTTGTTGGGTAAGTTTCCTTGATGGGGGCTTCTGAGCCAACCCAAAAATATGAGGCAGTTTGGATATTATTTTTTTCTGCAGTAACCCAAATTGGTTCACCTTCATAGAAGTTAGGGTCTTCAACCTTAGTTCTATCACTTAGAGAATATTCATCATCTAAAATAGGATCGTAAAAATGATTGCCGATCAATCCATGGTTTTCAGCATAAAGACCAGTCGCAATACTGTAATGGTTGGGGAATGTTTTGGATACGAATACGGGGATGAGCCCTTGAGCCCTTACGCCTTTGCCCATGAACCTGTCCATATTGGGAGTTTCGTACCAGTCCAAATAATCTGACCTAAATCCATCAAAGGATATCATTAAAACATATTGTTCTTCATGTTCTTTTTTACACCCAAAGATGAAAAAAAGCATGAATAGTAGGATAAAATAGAACGATTTCAATCAATTAAATGGGACAAAGCCCAATATCATTTTTGGATATTTATCAGTTGCGATCAGTAGTCCTTCATCTTCAAGTCTTGCTATGGCCTCCCAGTTTCTAGAGCCATCAGGGTCAAGGGTGATCTGTATTGGTTCTTTATTAGAAAAGATAAGTTCATCATCTCTTATTTCAAATTCCAATAGGCGCTCAACAGCATCTGATCGTGAATGTGATTTTCCTTCAATGGTTTTTTTTAAGACTATGTCTTTTCCTGGGTTAAGTAATTTTTTATCACCTGGCCAAAAATAATTGATGCACCAAAACCGATTATCATTATTTAACCTTGTTGCATCAGTGATTCGGTATTCCACATTATGTGAGTTTATATGAGAGAGGCTTCCATTATCTGGCGAAAAAACTATTTGGGTAACTTCTTTTTGCAAATTTGACCCATTTGCCTCATAGATCGTCAATATGTCATGTTTATGGATCACTAGACTTTCAAAGGAAATATTTTCAAGTTGAATTGGTGTATCAATTCTTTTCAGATCATCCTTTTTTATAATGACCTCTAATGTTTTTGGATCAATGTTCCCCCATGCAACATAGCCACTCATTTTACCTTCATACTCTGCCTCAATGCTAATGAACACTTGGTTACCATCAAATGCTATTGCCTCAAAACCATCAAAACCATCAATTAACTTATCATAATCAGGCGTTATGAATTTTATTTGCTTAGGAGTAATAGGAGTTTGTTTATCTTTTCTAATTGCATTTAAGATTTCAGTCCTTGTTATTGTAAAAAGAAACCCACCGAGGTTTTCTGGCAATAAAAATAACCTTTCCCCATGCCAGTCCATCCCAGATATTTCTTGTCCTCGATCAGTTATCAATCCATTTAGTTCAATCAATTTTATATTTACTTCTTGTCCAAGTACTAGATCAAAGATAAATAGCATGATAAAAAATAAGCGCATCATGAATTGTCGAATGTATCGCATAATTTTTTTAGGAACTCAAAAGAAAATATTCCATCACTATGCCCATCTTTCCAGAATGGTCTTATGGCATAATAACCAACAGGCTGAATCCCAGATATAACATAACTATTTTCATTCATGGTTTGGGGGGCTCCCTTATAGATATTGCCAAAGACATCTGTCTCGCCTGCACAATTTGCACAGGGGCAATTATCCCTCATGGGTGTTAAAGGAAGCACATTTTCAGTTTTATCATCCCATTGCAGTAGAAGAAGATCATTCACTATTTCGTAGTTCTTTAATTGTAATCCAGCCATTATTTGACCAAGATCATTTTTCGTGTTTGTATTGAGTATTCAGTATTCAGTACGGAAAAATATATTCCACTTGGGTTTTGTTTGGAATTCCAATTAAATGAATGCCTGCCTTTATTAAGTCGCCCAACAAATATTGTTTCTATTCTTCTTCCTCCAATATCTACAACATATAACGATATGTTTTGTAATGGACAGTCAACAGATAATTGAATTGTTGTGTTTGAGTTAAATGGATTTGGGTGGATTGAATGAAGTTCATATTCCTTTGGTATTTCCCCTACCTCTGAAATCTCGAGTTCAGTGACTACAATATCATTAAAATTAAATTCACCATTTTCTATGAAAATCGTATGGGGAGGAAAATGAAAGGCAGGTTTTATCATTATGGTATTAAACGATCCGGTAATAGATGAATCTGTAACATTACTAATCTCTAATTCTCCTTGGAGTCCTAGGTATAGATCCTCTGCAAAGGTATTAAAAAAATCTGAAAAAATATCAGTTGTATCTTCAGAAGTAGAAGTATCTGTAAAAGCATTAAATAATTCAACCACAAAAGAGGAATCAAGCCCCGGCATGAAAACAAGAATCGTTTCAAGGCTAAAGGGATCATCCTCATCCCCTTCTCCGGGGATGCTCCAAGTCCTAGGCTGTAAAGGGAAGGAAGTGTCTTGCAAAGCTGCGAGGAATAGGTCGAACTCATTATCACTCTGCTGTGTTATTGAAGCAATCAAAAAGTATGAGGTATCTTGATTGTTTTGATTTAGACCAAAACCAGATATCACTGAATCTTGAACCAAGGAGGAAAAAGTACCATTCTCTGTTCCACTGTAGTCAAATACGACCTGACCCTGATATGTATCTTGACCATATAAGATACAAAATGATAAAAAAAATATTTTTTTCAAATCAATTTGTTATCTAGAAAAATTAATGTACATATTAAAATTCATAACCAATTGAAATTCCACCATCTAACCAACCAGTGATACCTTCATCCTTACTAATGAGATTTGAACGTGATGTGATTCTAAGTTCAATTGGGAATTCGTCACCATCTATGTCAATATATTCACTTAATAGATTTCCTAGGGGAATGTCTAAACTACCACCAGCAATGAATCCACTGGTCATCTCACCCTTGTCATTTTGATATATTCCTGTACATGCTGTTAGACTAATACTTGTTTCTCCAATGAATAATCCAGGGCTTAATCCAATCTGAAAGGCAGGCCCACCAAAATTCTGACCCTGAAGATTATTTTTTTGTTGAAAATTATAATAGACAAATTCACCAATTACATTCATGAAAAAATCCCCAGCAAATATGCCGAAAGGACTGCCCACTGATAAACCAAAAAGTAAATTACTCTCGTCAAATTCCTCAAATGAGGATGCTTTGACCAGAGGGTAACCAGTATACAGGTTCAAACTCCAGTTAGGTATTATGACATATTCTACATCATAATCTTCATATATTCCGTCATCATCACTATCTGGACTTATGCCAGGTTCGTAGAATTCGCCATTAGCATACATAAGGATAACTTTATTGTTTGCAACGAGCAATTTGCCATCATAGAGTTTTAAGGAATCCACATTTTCCATCCGAATTTCCTCTGGGAATGTTAGACCCATTGGAGTTATTGAGACGCTATTCTCGCTAACGCTGGAGACATTACCTTCGATGGTTGTTCCATCATTAAAAACAACCACACCTCCAACGGCAAATAAAAAGGTGCTAAATAAAACAGCAATTGAAACAATTCTCATTTGAAAACCCCACATCAATTAATAAAAACTGCCAAATATTAATGAGGATACAAGATTCCTCATAAGAAAAAAGGAAAGGCAGTGAATTTTATATTATTGGATTAAAGTGGGCCCACAGGGATTCGAACCCCGAACCAACAGATTATGAGTCTGCTGCTCTAACCGTTGAGCTATGGGCCCAATAATTTGATTTGTCGTCAATAAACGGCTGAAAATGTACTTCTCAATTTATTCTATCGCAACCAGTTCACCCAAGACTTCACCCAAAATAAATCAATTAAAAAAAATTTGATCTTTAAAAACAACATCAACATTAATCTTTTTTATTATTGATGTTTTAAATATGTATTTTGAAATTGATCAAGGCGAATACACTTGAAAAAATCAAATAATCAATTTTATACATGTAGAGGTATTAATAGTGCACTTGCACTATTGGAATCAGACCGCTTTATTGTTAAATCCATCAATATATTGAAGGAAGGTCGAGCGGATAAAGAAGATAGGATCAAAGACCTTATAATGGACCATCATGTGTCCTTTTTTAATAAAGATGAATATTATAAAAGGTTTTCTGAGGGACGAACGCAAGGTATTGTGATTGAATTTTCTGGTAATTTAACTCGGTCTACTTTGCCTGCTTATAAAGATGCGAATGTTTGTTTATTGGCGTTGGACCAGATAGAAGATCCACAAAACTTTGGCCAGATAATAAGAACAGCAGATTGTGCGGGGATTGATGGTATCATTTTTCCTAAACATCATTCTGCTCCAATCACACAAGTTGGTCTTCAGGTAAGCCAGGGCGCATTTGTAAATATGCCGCTTTATGAGATAACAAATTTGAGCCAAGGATTAGCGGAATTAAAAAAGAATGATTTTTGGATCATTGGAATAGAAAACAGCATTGATGCAGCCTCATGGCATGAGATTGATTATTCAGGGAAAGCCGTTATCGTAGTGGGTAGCGAGGGAAAAGGCATGAGAAAAAAGACCATGGCATCCTGTGATTTTATTGCCACCATACCGATGCAAGGAAAGACGTCCTCTTTGAATGTGAGCGCTGCAGTTTCGGCTATTCTCTTTGAGAGACAGAGGCAATTACAAAAGGATTAAACCATGGCATCAACCCATGACTACAAGATCGATTCGAGAAACAAAGACATACAAATATATGTAAATGGTGATTTTTTCCATCGGTCAGAAGCAAAGGTCTCTGTCATGGATAGTGGTTATTTATTAGGTGATGGAGTTTGGGAAGGGATTCGTCTACATAAACAATACTTGGTTCATCTTGATAAGCATCTAGACCGGTTATATGATGGAGCAAAGGCCATTGAAATGGAGATTGGGATATCAAAGTATGAAATGGAAACGGTCATAAAACAAACATTAGAAAAAAACCAGATGGAATCAGACGTACATATTCGTTTGATAGTCTCTCGTGGTATTAAAGCAACACCATACCAGCATCCCAAGGTCACTATTGGAGAACCAACCATCGTGATCATACCAGAATATAAAAAAGCAAACCCTGCATTGAAGACAGAGGGCATTACATTGGGTACGGTAAAAACCATTAGAGATAATCGGATTCAGGATCCACGAATCAATTCTTTGAGCAAACATAATTGCATTGCGGCTTGTATTGAAGCAGAGAAGATGGGTGTTGATGAAGGATTGATGTTAGACCCAAATGGTAATGTTGCAACGTGTAATTCAACTAATTTTTTTATTGTATTGAATCAACAGGTTTGGACCTCAAGTGGTAAATATTGTTTGAATGGTATCACGAGGTCTAGTATTATCAATCTTTGCAAAGAAAATAATGTCCCGATCATTGAAAAAGATTTCTTGCTAGAGGATGTTCATGGGGCATGTGAGGTATTTGTCACAGGAACATTTGCTGGAGTCATACCTGTATTATCTGTGGATGGAATAATGATTGGCAATGGAATTAGAGGGCCCTTGACAAAGCAATTACAAGAATGGTATGAACTTGACCTAGAAAAGATATCCCGCTAGTAATGAATAAAACCGTTATCGCCATGTGGTCAGGCCCCCGCAACCTATCTACTGCGATGATGAGGGCTTTTGAAAATCGAGAAGATACTGAGGTTCTTGATGAACCATTCTACGCTCATTATCTCAAGATGACAGGTCTAGACCATCCTGGTCGTGATATGGTTATTAATTCTCAAAGTACTAATTGGGATGAAGTGGTGGCAATATGCACAAAATCAAACCCTCATGGAAAGTCAATAATGTATCAAAAACATATGGCACAACATAATCTTGAGGGCTTTGATATTAGTTGGATAAAAGATGTACAGAATTGTTTATTGATAAGAGATCCAAAGCATGTCATCACTAGTTACAGGGAAAAATTCCCCATCAATGATGAACGTTTATTGGGTTATGTGCAGCAGACTGAAATTCTTGAATATATTGAAAAAGAAAATAGCAAGACACCTCCCATCATTGATGCAGATGATCTGTTACAATTTCCTGAAGTTATATTAAATAAACTATGTGAGCAGATAGGGATTGATTTTTCTTTGAGCATGCTCTCATGGCCAAAGGGGCCTAGGAACTCTGATGGTGTTTGGGCACCATATTGGTATAGGGAAGTCCAGCGCTCGACAGGTTTCCAGCCCTATGTTAAACGTGAAATAGTACTAGATGACGATTTAAATGAGATATATGATAAATGCATGGGGCACTACCAAGTAATTCATGAAAAAAGGATAAGACCTTAGATTCATGGAAAAAATATTATTTTTATTATTTATTGTTTTGGTAATAACGACTCCATTCTTATATCGAATTATTCGGCTAGGGAATATTTCATGGTTTGTGAAAAAAGACCAACTCGAGCACAGTCCAAATTATGATAAAGCAGAGAACCTAAGATTCATCCAAATTATTCTAGGGCTCTGTTATTTTATTTTTCACGGGTTGACATTATGGGGCTTGACAAATATCATTTTGTTCATGATCATTGTTTTTGTTTTTAGCATGAGCATGGAGATTCTTGGTTCGCAATCAGGTTTCATGTTTGGAGGAAAATATGAATTTGATCCACATAGATCCCCAGGACCGATATATGCTGGCATACCGTTGGTAATTCCTCTATCTTGGATGGGATTAACATACATGAGCCTGAATTATTCAATGTTTGTTACAGGGCATGAGTTTTATGTTAACTCACTAGAGCCATTGGTATTATTAGTATTACCAAGTTTTCTAATGTTGTTGCTAGATCTTGTCTTGGACCCGATTGCTGTTGATGAAAAGCGATGGGGATGGGAAAAGCCAGGCTCTTATTACAACGTCCCCCCATTGAATTTCAGTGGATGGTTCATAACTGTTTTTATCATGCTTTGGTTATTTTCAATTTTACATGTCCCAATTATTGTTGACAAAGAATTAAGCCTACTATTTCAATATTCCCCAGGACTTTTATTCATGATACTCCCTGGTATTGCATCTAGACCTTGCTTCGAAAGAGACTTGAAAATACCTGGAACCATTGGTCTCTCCTTATCAATTGCCATGATCATATTTGCCTTGATAAAATATCAATATCATGTTTTATAATAAAAAACGCGCCCCATGAAGAGCGCGTTTCTTATTTATTGTAACTGACCTCACAATGCCAGCAACGTGGATCTATTTTGCTGATTTATTGGAGGTCAGCAAACTATTTGAATTAGACAACTGATCACCCCCTTTTTCTAGTTTGGTTAAAGGATAATTCCACTTGAAAATTTTAAAGTGAAATACCTATATAAGTCAAAATAAAATGAATGTTTCAGGCATAAAAAAATAGATCTTAGATCATAATTTTCTTGAAATTCTCCTTATTTCACTTTTGATGAGATCGATCTCATCAAGTGAAAGTTCTTGTCCAACTAGATTTGCTTTTTCATCCCATGCCAATGACCATTTCTCATATCGTGCAGTCAGTTTACGTATTTCATTTATGTCTGCTACCTTTTCTTCTATGCTATCATCAGTATTTTTTCTATCAAAAAACTTTCGTAAGCGTCCTTTACCTTGGTTTTTCACGTCTGGATTTAGTTGATCCTCTTTAGAAAGGTCAAATTGCACATGGTCATTAACGATATTTTCATAGGTGGACAATTCGTCTAGTAAGACCTTTCCAGATTCTGTTGGGTCTACATCAGGGATGTAATTGATGTAGGGTAGAAAACTTAACTTTTTTATCACGACCTTTTTGATCGTGGAAAATTTGATTGAACGATCAGGTTTTGGCCCCTCTTTATTCATGATGGCTCCACAACCAGAAAGAATCATAATGATATATGGTATAAGTAATACCTGCTTCAATGAACGATCATAATTGTTGTGAAACAGATACACTGCACCAAAAAACATTTGATGAATGTATGATTCAAGTAGAACTCCGCATTTGTAAGCCATTTTATGGCTTGAAAAAGTTTAAACCATAAAATTCATTTAAAGCAAGGCATAACTTGAATTTCTTAAATAAACAAATAAATAGATTTAGGTTAAATATAAATTAGTTTTATTATATAAAGTTTTTGTTTCAACTACAATTAAGATAGATTATTCCATGAAAATTTATATTTTATTAGGACTTTTTATAATGAATTCGTGTACCCAAACTATTCAACCTCCTAAAGCAAACAAGAAACCCCATGAGATGACCATGCATGGGCATGATCGCGTTGATGATTATTATTGGATGCGACTAAATGATGAGCAAAAATCAAAAACCCCATTTGATGAGCACACACAAGAGGTTGTTGATTATATTAATGCAGAAAATGATTATCTGAAAAACGATCTTTCCCATACCAAAGATCTCCAAGATGAATTATATAATGAGATGGTCGGAAGGATCAAGAAGGATGATCAGACAGTGCCCTATTTGCAGAATGGCTATTATTATTACCACCGTTTTGAGAAAGGTAAGGAATATGCAATACATTGTCGAAAAAAAGACAATCTCAATAATAATGAAGAAATAATTTTAGATGAGAATAAACTCGCTGAAGGCCATGAATACTTTTCTCTTGGGGGTAAATATGTAAGTCCAAATAATAATTGGCTTGCATTTGCTGTTGATACATTAAGTAGAAGGTTTTATGATATTTATTTCAAAAATTTGGAAACAGGGGAGGTCTTGGATAATCCAATCCAGAATACAGAAGGAGACATCGCCTGGGCAAATGACAATAAAACTATCTTTTATACTACAAAAAACAAGACCACGCTTTTGTCAGAAAAGATCTATCGTCATAAGATAGGTACAATGCCTCAAGATGACATATTGATATATCATGAAAATGATATTGAATATTACACTGGTGTATATCGTTCAAAGTCAGGTGAGTATATCATCATTTGGAGTAGTAGTACGCTGGTAAGTGATTACCATATTCTTAAAGCCGATGATCCAGAAGGTGAATTTATCAATTTTACCCCTAGAGGCATTGAGCACGAATATACGATTGAGCATTTGGGAGATAAATTTTATATCATTACTAACTGGGAAGCAAAGAACAATCGTTTGATGGAGGTCTCAGAAGACAAAACAGACCTATCCAACTGGGTAGAAGTATTACCTCATAATAATGATGTACATATCATGGAGATCGATGTTTTTAAAGAGCACCTTGTTGTTAATGAGCGAATTGGTGGAACATCAAAATTAAGGATCATCAATCAGACATCAGGTGATGATAGGCATATTGATTTTAAGGATGACATATATTATACATACATATCAACCAACAAGGAATATGATACTAGCACCTTAAGGTTTGTTTATAATTCATTGACCTCGCCAAGATGCACATATGACTATGACATGAATGCCGGAGAAAAGACCTTATTAAAACAACGAGAGGTCATGGGTGATTATGACCCATCTGATTATGAGGCAAAAAGAATATATGTGGATGCTAGGGATGGTTTCAAGATTCCAGTTTCAATTGTATATAATAAAAAGATGAGAGAAAATAACCCACAGAACCTTTTATTGTATGGTTATGGAGCTTACGGGAATACCGAAGATCCGTATTTCAGTAGTACTCGCCTTAGTTTATTGGATCGAGGGTTTATTTTTGGTATTGCGCACATAAGAGGCAGTCAGATCTACGGTCGTATGTCATATGATGATGGGAAACTCTTTAAAAAGATGAATACATTCAATGATTTTATTGATGTGGGAAAGTATTTGATCGATCAGAATTATACGGATTCAGACCATCTATTTTGTTCTGGTGCCAGCGCTGGTGGATTATTGATCGGTGCCGTAGTTAACATGGAGCCAAATATTTGGAAGGGAGCCATAGCAGGAGTGCCTTTTGTAGATGTCATTACGACGATGCTTGACCCATCCATTCCACTTACATCAAATGAATGGGATGAGTGGGGCGACCCACGAGAAAAAGATTACTACGAATACATGTTATCCTATTCACCCTATGATCAGATCAACGATCAGCGCTATCCCAATTTATTCGTAACTGCTGGATTTTTTGATTCACAAGTGCAGTATTGGGAGCCATTAAAATGGGTAGCCAAACTAAGGGAATATTGGGCCGGAGATAACAAACTTTATTTGCATACTAACATGGATGCAGGCCATGGCGGTAACTCAGGCAGATTCAAACGGTATAAAGAGTATGCTTTGCAGTATGCTTTTTTATTGAACTTGGCAGGAATTGATAATTGACCTGGTCATAATAAGTGTGAATTTTTTGTTATAAAGATAATCTCAGTTATTACAACCTTTAAGACTCCAGCCACAGGAATGGCAAACAGCATTCCCAAAGGACCGATCAATGTGCCGCCTATTAGAAGAACAAGCATTACTGCCATCGGGTGAAGTCCAACACTTTCTCCAACAACAAGCGGAGTTATAAAGTTATTATCGATCTGTTGGACTACAATGAACATGATGATGATGTCTAATATGTAAAATGGGGAGGGAATCGTACCAAATACTTGGTGATTTAATGCGACCTCACTTCCAACATTGTTCATTAATGCGATCAGTATCGCAGGAATCATCCCAATGAATGGACCAACCATGGGAATCAAGTTTGCAAGTCCTGCAATAATACCAATGAATACGATCAATGTGATGTTTGCTCCAAATTGATTTAACATGAATAACCCAATGATCGATAGAATAGCCACGCTACTTGCTGCTAATATCTGACCTCTGAGGTATTTTGATATTTGAAGTTCGATGTTATAGATCATTCGAAGACCAACTTCCAAATATTTGTTTGGCATAAATCTTACCAATGATCGTTTGAAATCATGATATTCAATTAAAAGTATTATGGTGAATATGAGAACCATGAATGAAATGAAGAACAGGCTCCCTGCTGAACCCAATAGAGATAAAACACTTTGGAATATTCCAACTAACGAATTCTTGGCAAGTAGAATTATTTTTTCAGTTTCAGGAATCATGTTTGCCACTGAATCGGGTAAGGAATTTTTGATACTAATAGAAAGATCCTCTATGCTAGTTGTAAAGTCATCTCGTTGAAGTTTTTGAGTAAATAATTTTATTTGAGAACCGAGATTGGATATGAAACTACCTATGAATGTGACACCAACCATGATCGTAAAAGAAATGATCAGGAATACACCAAGAGCCCTAGACCGAGTGTATCTCTCAATGCTATCAACAGCCTGTAAAAATATTGTGGTAAATAAAAAAGAGAAAACTAACATTCCAATTATGGAAGATAAAAAAGGAAGTATCTCCATAGCCAGAATTCCAATTATTATGAATAATAATAATCTATAGATCTTTTGAATGGGATCCATTATTGAGTTGGTCTTGCTAATTCTTGGTTGGTTTTACGAAGACGCTCTCCCAATACTCTAGATAAATTCAATAATACCTTATTTCCTAATTCTGGATATCTTTTTATGAGGGTTAACAGATCCGTCCTAAAAAATCCGATCAATCTTGCAGGCATGGTTGCAATTGCAGCAGCAGATCTTGGTTCTTCATCCAATAAGGCCAATTCTCCAAAAAAATCTCCTGACGCCAATGTAGCAAATATGGTTTCTGAATCAGGATCAAATATCTCAACCCCTCCATCTAGGATGACATACATTCCCTCTGCAGGTGCCTGTTTCTTAAAGACATGTTCATCCTTTTTATAGGTCCTTTCATGTGTCAATCGAGCAACTTCTGATAGTTCTTTTTCCGTTAGATGTTCGAAGATAGGTACATTTTCCAATGCCTTTAACACTGGATCAATATTGTCTTTTTTCTTAAAATAATTTGTATAAATCGCTTTCATGTGATCTCTATTTTTTAAAATGAAACGAAGGAACCTGCAATTATGATCTCAATGAGCAGGAAATAGGATCCAACTATTGCTTTTTCCCATACCTTTGCATCATTTTTCCAAAGCCAATATGTGAATAGGATTCCATTATATAGGAATACCCATAAAGATGCAATGTTCCATGAAAAATTGAAATCTTTAATAAAAAGCAAAATAAAAAGAATGCCAATTCCAATACCAATTAGGATGAATTCTGTTAGGTAATGAATGATTATAGATTTTTTATTTTCATCCATGTAGACTATCCCTAGAGGTTTGAATTCGTCATAAAAAAATCCCCGATCATGATCGGGGTGGTTAAACTAAAAAATCTTAATGGGTCGGATATTTCAATGTATTTCACATTCACTCCACCAACTTTCACCACATTCGCATTCATTACCATCTCGATCCCAGCATTCCTTGTCAATATGCCATTCCATAATCTTGCCATCGAGTGTTTTATTATCATAAAAATACTCTGTTGCTTTGATCCCATTATCGTACCAATATGTCCAGAGGCTGTCTTTCTGTCCATTTCGATAGGCACCTTCGAGTCTTTTAATACCACTTGCATAGAAAAAAGTCCAAATTCCTTCTCTAAGCCCATTTTCAAAAGTACCAATCATTGATTTTTCTCCAGTGAAATGGAAGACCTCTTGCTTGAATAATTCTAGACCATTTTCAGTATCCTTGTGATAAGAGATACTACTGATGTTACCATTATTATAGGTTTCCACGGTCCTGGATGTGTCACTACCTAGGGCAATTGATAAAAACAATAATAAGGGAATTAGATTTTTATGCATTAAGTATGTGTTTTGTGTTCCTTAATCTACAAATGCATCAGCATTAATAAAACCAGCACCTTTAGATCTATGTGAAGTGGTCAATTTTTCATGATGCAATGATCCATTGGTATTATGTCTGGTAAACAATTCTTAATTTTTTTCAATGAAACTCTTGATTATTGCACTCATTGCATTTCTTGTAAGAAAAGGTGTCATCACATTACCTAATTTGAAATGGTTTTCACGAAAGAGGAGTAGTGATAAGAATCTTGAGAGTAAATAAAACCCACATAAAGGAATCTAAGATGAAAACATATTTACAAGGGCTTTTAACAGGGGCCTTACTATGTATGGCGGTCATGCTATTCATTGGTGCGAGCAATAACACAATAGAAGTTGGACGATATGACTATTACATAAGTAGCGATGATATCACCCAAAAACATTATTCCCGAATCTTTGACACTGCCACTGGTGTTGTTTATCACAAGCAATTTACTCCTGGTGGTGAACAGGTTGATATCAAATGGGTTAATGGGGAACGCATTGAAAGACGACATTTCCGTCCGGATCTTTCTATTTGGAGAAGCGATACTTGGGAAGACTATCAACAATCCTATGAGGACGATAGAAATTCAAATTATTAATGGCTATTCAAAAAGTATCATTACAGAGAGATGCCTTTTATCAATCAAGCCATAATTAGGTAGAGGGGAATGTGGCTGATTGACAGAGGTAAGGAGAAACAAACCCCTCTACCTACCCAAGGTCAAGGGATAAATTAATAAATAGATCTTGAAGTTTTAGTGAGCCAAGACACACATTAGAGGCATATGGATATTTATTTAATTGATATTTCTAATAAAGTATTTGATTAACCAAAACCTCTATGTCTCCGATGTTGATCTCCCCATCTTTATTTTTATCATATCTATATAGATGATACATGTCTAGAGTAGGATTAGGCTGATCATAATAATCAATGACGTGGTTTATGTCAATGATGTCAATTACATTATCAAGATTAGTATCACCAGCAAGAAGGTTGACCTCAAATCCCCAATCATCTTTTCTTACCCTGTAAGTCCTGTGTTGATTTGGATATTGAATCTCTAAAACAATATCTTTTTCACTTGTAACCTCTGTTATTAGTGCACCTCTATCACTTATGGTACCCCAATTGATCAATGTATTCCCATTAGGTAGCCTCTGTGCACTACCCATGGCAAGTCCCAATATGCTATCAGGGTGAGTGAATTCCCATGTTAGTTCAGCAGTCTTTTCTTCTTCATCAACATTATATTCTATTACTCTAGATAGTGGAGGATCATGTGTGACTCCATTATCGTAAACTGAAATATTCCCATTGTCCAGTCTGCGAACATCATGTTGCATTTTGAAACCATTTTTAGGGTCATTTATGAATGTAAATTCATTCAATGGTCCGCCTAAATGCCATATGACATCGCCATTTTGCCTATTGATCTTTAATATTTCATTGCTTGTTCTATTTGAGATTAAAAGATGATTGTCATGATCTATCTCTATGCTGTTTCCATGCATCCATTCTATATTATCGGTCAAAAGATCTAGATTAGTATAATCTGCAATATTTAATTTTTCCCACGCATTCCATTCAAATAAAAGTTCATGGTCTGAGTCAAACTCTTGAATGATCAATATGCCCGTGACCCAGGCGACTGATTGGCCGCCATCTACAATCGAACTCATGTCTACGAAGATTGAGTCATATGCTTGTAATATGTAATTACCATTATCCATAATCCGGAGGTCATGATAATCTGTGATATACGACCCTTCGCATTTTAAAGTATCTATCTCTACCATATGGCTATTAAGCAATATCCAAGATCTTTCTGGTCTATGGAAATATGTTAATAATTCTTGATTGACCTTGAAGTCCAATCCCATGTAACTACTATTTACATTCCATTGAACATTTAAATTTGAATCAATGATTGCCATGAATCTTTCTTCTTCTGACATTGTATATAAGAATAAGGAGCTTGGATAAGGATTGCTTAGGGAGATTATCTCAAAATCAGGATAGTCCTGTGATAATAGGAATCCCATTAATAGCAATGATGTTGTATGCTTGCTCATGTTAAAATCTACCCATCATCCCA